>JBFMDH010000042.1 GCA_040754075.1 Acidobacteriota bacterium | reverse complement strand
GTTCTGAGAGGTTGACTTCGCACAGTCCCGGAGGATTGAGCGGGCTGAGGCCACCAATCGAGTAACCGGAAATCACCGGACGATCAGCGGTGCCGAGCAAGTCCATGCGACAGAATTCAAACCAGAAGAAACCACTGCCTTCCGGTCTTGGCGGACAACCCACGATCACGCCAGTGTTCGGTTCCACCACGAAACGGTTTGCTGTTGGACCTTCAGTCAATTGCGGAACCGGTGTGTTTTCATCCAACCCAATACCATCATCATAGAGAGTAACTGCAAAGGTATTTGTGACACCGGCTTCTACAAATGTACCGTTGGTCAGTTGTGAACCCACGCAACTTTCTGCGCCGAATTCCGGTACGTTAATCCAACGAACCTTGAAGGCATTGACATTGGCAAAACCTAATGCCATTACCGGGAAGCTTCGTGTATTAAACGAGCGAGCTACCGGGTTCAAGTCTGCCCAAGCTGGAGCAATTTTCGGTAACCCAGAGCGAAAATCAGGAATGTTTACAGCGTTGCTGGGATCACCGGCTCCAAAGGTGATGTTACCATTTGAGTTCCAGAAGAACCCGTTCCATACGCAATTGGCTGTGCCAACCGGACCACCAAAGGTGAATTCAAAGCCGCCATTTGAAACGGGGCTTGGATTGCCAACACCATCAGCATCATCCCCTGAGAATGGTGGGTTACTATCATCACCACCAGCAACATCCTCACTCGGATCTAATAATCCGAATTGGATGGGTCCTGTTGTATCATCATCACCCAAGACGCCAGCACCACCCGTTTGTCCAAGGGTAATGCCAGGAGAAATCGCGTTTGGTGCCAAGCGATTGGTGTAACGCAGGAAACCATCTGCCAATCCTGCTAAGCCGGTTGGCGTCAAGGTCACCTGGTCTATCGGCGCGCGATAGAATAAATGATCGAATCGGTCGGAATCGCCATCGCCAACATTGCCACCAGGGATGGGCGGATTGTCTAATCCATCACCCCGCAGGTCAACAAAATCTCCCCGACGATCCATCGGACACATATCTTCAAAGCACAATATCTCAGTGAACATCGGTGACGGATTCTTGCCGATTCCGGCAGGTGTGCCGCCGCTGATCACATAAACCGTTCCTTCTTCATTGACTGCCAAACCATTGTGAATGGTGTAGTCAATCTGCATATCGACTTTCAAAACGCTGGCTGGGGTGCCCGGAACCACCGCCGTACCACCCGCCGGCGGTCGCAGGTCAGGGCCATTGCCTAAAGCGAAAATGCGGAAATTGTTGACCCCTGGGGTCACCGCTTGTCCGGCAACCGCAGCATCAGCAATACCATTGCCTGTCGGTATCGTGCCGCCAACATTAATTCCTTGTGCTCCTTGTCCCCCCTGGCCTTTCCCGGCACCTATACCAAAACCGGTTACACCTGAGCAGATATCTGTCCAACCGGAGCAATCGGCAAACGAGATAATCATCGACGGGGTGCCCGCCGCTCCATAGGCACTCGGAGCCGGGAACAACCCTTCGGTCAATTGCGTGAAGGCATCATCGCCGCTGTTGAACGACCGCGAAACCCCGGCATACAACACATTGCATCCACCTGAAGCGATGGTGGTGATGTTGCCCCACAAGGTTGAGGTTCCTGA
Source organism: Acidobacteriota bacterium (assembly GCA_040754075.1). NCBI lineage: Bacteria > Pseudomonadati > Acidobacteriota > Acidobacteriota bacterium. Next base: position 58,102 of record JBFMDH010000042.1, on the reverse strand, counting down.
ATAATTGGTGAAGCGATTCACCTGGGTTGCCGGACCCGAAGTCGTGCCATATTGTCCGCCTGCCGGGTTCAAGGTGGTGAGTGTCAAAATGCCGCTCACCGCCAGACTGCGGTCTTGCCAGGTTGGGCTATCGCCTGAGTTAATCTTAACAATGTTGCCACCGGTGAATTGCACCAGGTCTACCTGATGGAAGTAGACGCTGCCATCATCGTCACAGGCGACTCCGGCAACGCTGCCAAAGACCGAAAATGCCACACCAAACGAGCCACCTACGGTCACCGGGAAACCGACATCCGAGATGTTACCAGGAGGTGCGACCGCCGGGCTGACGGCATCCGAAATCGGGAAAGCCAACACTCCCGAACGCACCAGGGTGTTATTGCTGCTTAGGCGCAAGCCACCTTCGGAATCATAGAACGACACATAGAGAATTTCGCCGGTTACACCGGTCGTTCCCGGAGCGCCGCCACCGAAATTCCCGGCATATGCGCCATTGACGTTGCCGAAGGAACCAAGGTCAGCCACCGGGTTTACGGCTAATCCGGTAATCGTTACCTGATCATCCGAGTTGATCGTGCCAAAAGCATTCAACACTGTCGGCAGGTTGATTTGCAGCAACTGGTCAACTCGACCATCGCCAGTGGTGTCTACACCGACCCACACATTGCCGACTGAATCGCCATAATAGAAAACGTTTTCGGCAAATCCGTTGGCAACGGTGTGCTCGGAAATCGCCGCTCGCGTCAACGAAAAATCAATGTCCGGTTCAATCCCGGAGAAATCGTCGACTTTTTTGGAGCGATCCGCGACACAATCTTCGCGACCATCCCAATCCGCCAGTAACGCCACTTCGCTGAATTGCGTGTCGCGTCCACCTTCGGTGGTGATTAAGGCTGCCGAGAATGCCGCGTTGCCAGCCAAAATTTCCGGTTCACCGGCTTGCGGTGAAACCGTGGCATTGTCCGCGCCGCCTTTGATTCGTTTAGCAATTTTCGCACTGGCTGCTGCCTGGTTTTTCACTTTGCGAATTCCCAGAGCATTCAGTGTTTCGCGTGAGGCTCCCGCCGCATCACCTGCGGCGCGAGTCGCATCTTGACGTTGTGGATGAGCACTGAGATTGCTGTTGCCGGCTTCCGCAGTTGCGGCAGCCACCGGTTCGGCAGTCACAGCGGTCTTAGCAATCGGCGTCGTCGACGGGGCTGCCGCGCGAGTTCGCATACTCGCAATCGGCAACGCCAACGCTACGGCTGCGATTGCCACCACCATTATTATTACCGCTCTTTTCAAACTCATAAATTCTCTTCTCCTTATTTTCTAAAAGAGTGAGGCGAAACTTACCCTCAATACCAGAAAAAATCCTGCAACTGAGGGAAATCTTATTAGAATCATTTAATTCAATAACTCTTCCAAGACAAACCTCAGAAAACTGTTTGTTAGTTGGAAAATACTATTCCAATTCCGATTACCGCAGAATATTGCAAGGTCTGCGGATTGTATTCATTAAATTGCTCGCTAGAAAATTCCCACTGGATACCCAATCAATAAACAAACTCGACCCGCTTAAAAGGCTATCTCCCTCACGAGGCTTGATTAACATTACTGCGCCTTCTTGGATGACCTGCCCTTCGGCATCAACATTCTGGGCTTTTATACCCACAAAACTATTGCGCGCAGAAAAATACGCCATCTGGTCAAGAGTTGAATCTACCTGACCGAGTGAACCGACTTTAACGGTATCAACTCCCGCACTCAAATCTGCGACAAAAACTTTACCCAGATATGAGTAAAAGTAGGCTTTATTTGAATCCTGAAGCAAAAGGCTCACGCCTTGTTCGCCAATGAAGGTTTCAGATATTTCGGCGGTTTTGGTCACTCTATTCTTCTTCCCTAATTGGGCAAAGGCAACCGCTCCATCTTCCAGGGTAAGATGCAAATTAGCCGGGCGAGTAATTTGTCCCAAACGACCACGACGCCCGTTTGCCGGACGGGTTATATTGGCGGGGCGGGTGATAAATTCCATGAAGCCTTTTTTAACAATGGTCAGAATTCGGCTCCCGCGTTCTAAATTTATCTCAACCGGGTCCATCACTTCGCGTGAACTATCCTGGACTAAGTTATTAAAGGCGACCAATTCTTCAACCGTACTATCGCTGTTTCCGTCAAATTTGAATTGATAAATTTTACCGTCGGTGCCGGTAAAATAGGCGATGTCTACAGGGCTTTCGCGGTCGGCATCCCAATTGATAATGACATTACTGCCGGTGGCAATCGAAACCCCTGAAGGAAATTCAGCAGGTAAAATTCTGCGCCTCTGGGTTAAGGTCCCACTCTTATCTACACTAAAAAAATAGAGGTCTGAAAAATGTGACCAACTTTCCTCACCGGTTTTTTCCTTAGTGTTGACCAGGACAGTCAGGATATTCGATTCTTCATTCAATCCCAAATAGGCAATGGAAGATTTACCTGAGTAAAAATTATCGGCAGTAACAAAATCGCGTCGAAAGATATATGCCTGATTAAGATTGATAGTAAAGACCGACGCGCCATTTGAACAAACCAGGATTTCACCTTTTCGCCCGACTAATAAATCATCCGGCGCGTCCAGTATGGACTCTTCTTCAAATCCTCTGATAGGAACGACCACTGATGAGCCGAAAATCGGTTTACCATCGTCATCCAAATTCACCTGTAAAAAAACAATGACTGCCTGGGCTTCATATTCGCCCGGAAATTCCTTACTTTCAAAAATCTGCGTCGCCCTGACGAAAGCCATTTCCGCTTCCGGGCTATAGTACAACTTGGTCGGATAGTAGCAATTTCCAAGGTCAGCGACTACAGGCTGGAATTTGGTCTTTTTGGTGTCAATCAAGTAGAGCTTGTTATTATCTAATAAACTTAAATCGGTGGAATCATCAACGGTAAAGGATGGCGACCTTTGAGCTAAAAAGATATAGCGGTCAAAGGCAAATTGAATATTATTATCTGCTGCCACCCCCTGTATCGCCCAAGTAGTCACCACAAAATCGGAGGAAACCGCAAACGAGTACGAAGGAATCAAAAGAGCCAACGATAAAAGCAAACACCCGCCTAAGGTTAGGAACCGTTTAAAATCACTCATTTTTCTTACCTTCATTTAAGTTATTCCAAAAATCGAATAAGTTGAATTGCCAAACTGTCAGATAACCAGTTTCCAAATGGAGGCTGAACCACGGCAACTATTTGCACAATCTATGCCAAATAAGTCATATTTCAACCAACTCTAAGGAAAATAAATCCAATTGAAAATAAATAGGTTACGGACTTGCTCCCCCTCAGATAACTGCTCAGGTTTAATCAGTCCATCGTTTTTCATGGATACAAAGTTGCCATTTTGGTGATAACTCCGTATCTATGGAACCTGAATTTACACATTTGGTCGCAAAATGGTGATGCTATTTTGCTAATTTTGAAGACACGATAATATTTTTAAATTGGGCGACTGTCAACCGCTTTGGGGGAAAATATCTTTTTTAATTCTCATCTTTAGAAATTCCCAGTTGGACCAGTTTCAATCGCAGTCCTCTTCTGGATAAGCCTAAATCGAGCGCGGTTTTTGAAAGATTATTTTTATTTTTATCCAACGCCGTTTGAATGATTTTTTTCTCCAGTTTTGCGGTCACCTCTTTTAATTTCAACGTCCCGCCTGGCGACCAGTCAAAACCATTACTGTTTGGCTCAACCGGTTCCCGTCTCTCCTCTTTTTTCGGGATATTAACGCTCAAATTGAGTTCCTCGGATTTAGGAGTTTGCCCTCTAAACTGGTGACGTTTAGGTGAAGATACTTCCGCCGACAAGTCATCGACAGAAATCATCGAACCTTCATAGGCATAAGCCACTGATCGCTCAACTTCGTTTCTCAATTGGCGAACATTTCCCGGCCAATCATAAGCTGTTAAGGCATCGATGGCATCTTGAGTTAGCCTGATACCCGGTTTACCTGACCGTGAGGCAAAGTGCTCCAAAAAGTGTGACGCAAGGATGGGAACCTCCTCTCGTCGCTCTCTCAACGGCGGCACGTGGATGCGGATGATGTTCAATCGATGAAAGAGGTCAGCGCGAAATCTTCCATCATCGACGGCTCTTTCAAGCTCAGTATTGGTAGCCGCCAGCACCCGAACATCCACGCGAATAGGTCGGGTTTCCCCTAAGGGTTGGATTTCCGATTCCTGAAGAAATCGCATTAACTTAGGCTGAACTTCCAGCGACAGGTCACCGATTTCATCGAGAAAAAGGGTGCCGCTATCGGCAGCCCGAATAATTCCCGGATAATTATCGGTGGCGCCGGTAAAGGCACCTCGACGGTGTCCGAATAACTGGCTGTCGATAATTTCTTTCGGGGTTGCCGTACAATTAAACGGTAAAAAAATGGCTCGCGCTCTGGCAGATTCCGCATGAATGTATCGCGCCACCAACTCTTTGCCGGTTCCCGATTCACCGGTAATGAGAACCGTAACATTACTCGTGCGGATTTTTTGAATCTTGTCAATCACATCGAACATCGGCGCGCTGCCGACAATAAATCCGGGCATGACGGTTTTCACCCGTTGTTCAACATCAATGGTTACACCGCCTCTTGCCGCAACCCGTAATGAACAGGTTTCCAGCCCTAATTCAGCCTGTTTCAATAACGGCATCAACCGACCACTTTCAAGCACGGTTACGGCGCGAATAAATAATAAAACCGGGGATTTCAAATCATCACAAATTTTAAACACTTGCCAGTCATTTACTCGCTCACCTTTTTCAATGCCTCTGGGGTCGAAAGCGGATAATAAGGCATCCAATTCGCCACGGGTCACGCCCTGAAACGAGAGTGGTTCGACATCCAGATTATCGACAAATTTAGAGACGATAACGCCGGTCACCGGAAAGTTATCATAAATAATTGCTGCTAATTCTCTAACCAGTAATTCGCTCGAAGCCGATGCCTCAATCAATCTTTGCATCAACAAAACATCATTGGGGAGAATGGTGTGAAAAATTTTCGGCTCATCAACTGCGGTCTTCGTGACCGCCGCCAGTTTTTTATTGGTGGCAATAATATCGGGTTTGGCTCCCAGACGTTCAAATATCTCTTTTGCCTGCACCCAATGACCTTGTGCCCCTTTTATATCATTCGAGCGTTTTAATAACCGCCCCATCTCATAATGACTTCTTGCCAATTCATAGGGGACATCTGTAGTTGTAAAAACCGAGATGCTTTGGGCGATATGTTGTTTGGCTTCGGCAAAGCGTTGCGCTTCGGATTCCAGTTGCCCGATTAATCGTTGCACCAATCCCGACATATATAACGACTTTTCTTCTTTCAATCGCCCCTGTGCCAGTTCCAGATACTCCCTAGATTGGTCGAAATTTTTCTGAAGGAAATAACATTCCGCCAGCGCGATTTGCGACAGCGCCACCCCATGCAGATCACCGATGGATGTCGATAGCTGTAACGAATCATTGAGCAAATGTAATCCCGCGTCGATTTGACCTTTGCCTTTTTGAACATTCGCCAACAGCCTCAGAGCATTACTCTCCAGCCATTTATTTTCATCCTTGCCAATCAACGACAAGCCTTTGCGCAAATGCTCTTCGGCTTCGTCAAATTCGCCCTTATCGCAAAGCAATTCCGAAAGCGTCAATCGGGCGGTCGCTTCATAATTGGGCTTCGCATAGGTCTGCGCAACCTCTATGGCTTTTCGTAAACTGGTTGTCGCCTTATCCCAAAACCCGCTGGCGCGTAAATTATCTCCAAGATTGTTATAGGCGAGGGCGAGGTAATCTTTGTGCCCTCCCTTTTCCAGATAACTGACGGCAAGCTCTAAATATTCAACCGCGCGTTTTTTCTCTTTCGCGACCTTGTCCTGCTCGATGACATAATCATCCAGAAAAGCCGCCCCGAGATTGAGATAAATCATGCCGATTAAATTGTGATTGGTTGACCCATCGACATAGCCCAAAGCTTTGAGCAGGTTTTCCTTCATACTCGCAAACGAGCCTTCTGCAAAATCAATGGTTCCGAGGCGCGAATAAATTCTGGCTAATAACTCTTTATCAATCAGTTTTCGTTGAAAACTGATGGCGGTCAACAGGTGGTCACGAGCGATACGCAATTCGTTAATCTCAATGTAGGTTCGACCGATGGCGTAATGCGCTTCGCTCACCCCCGCATCAATTTGTAAATCCAGAAATATTTTTTTGGCTTCATTAAAGGCGGCAATGGCCTCAGGATAATTACCGAGCCAACTCTCAGCCCAACCGATGCGCAGACGGACGCGGGCGCGGTTTTGCGGCGAAAGATGGGTTAATAATTTGGGGTCTTCAAATTTGCGAATCGCCGTATGGGCTTCTTCATAGCGGCTCAACTCTTCGAGCGCCTGACTGAGTAAACAACGGATATTGGCTTCATCCTCTAATTCGATAATTCCTTCTTCCAGAGCAACCTGGAAATGGGCAACCGCCTTTTCATATTCCGAATTTTTTAATGAAGCGATTCCATATTGAAAATGTGATGCGACGGCAGTGTTGGAATGGTTTTGGCTCACTGAATCTTTCTCGTTTGGGGATTTTTCCTGCTGTTCAGTTAATAATTCTTTTTTCAGCAATTGCCGAACCGTCACGTGACTGATGCGTTCGACAATGCCCTTGGACACCGCAAAATCGGCTAGTTTTTGCGGCGTCCACTCTTTGTAATTCAACCCGAAGGTTGCCGGGGTGGATTTGGCAAGTTTGATGATCTCCTTAACTTGTTGACGGGTAAACGAGGGTCTGGGTCCACCCTGTGGCCCACGCTTTTTAACCGCTATTCCTTCAACGCCGTTTTCATTAAAATTGCGTATCCACTTTTTAATATTCGTCGGGTGAAATCCTAAAAAATCACTGATTTCGCCAATTGTTTTACCTTGAGAAGATAAAAGGATGACCTCTGCGCGCTGTGACTCTTCGCGAACCCTTGAAGCCGTGCATTCCAAAAGCGCCTCTTTTTCACTTGATGAAAGTGATCGAGCAAACAGAGGTTGATACATAGTTATCACTTAAAATTTCAAATCAACGATTGTGTTTTGACCTACCTTCGGATTTTCTTATCCGAATTATATGGATAATGCCTATCCACATTGCCTCAGGGGGAAGCCTGTTTTTTTCAAACCATAGGACTAACTAAACTTACAGTTTGTAAGTGAGGTTGTGAAAATATCAAAATCAAGCCTAGTTGGTCAACACAAAATTTCCACATATTTCAAGTCGGCTGGATACTCTGTGGTCGAAATTGAAATTTCAGCTTTGCACTTTGATTTATGTACTAATAAAAAAGGCTCCAAGTTGGAGCCTTTTTTTACCAGTCTTAATCGGCAATTTAATTTTATGAGTTAATCGCTATTTACCGTTTTTCAAAATATCGCATCACCACACCATCTCGCCCGATAGCAAAACCATGATTATCCCGGAAGGACACTGAAAACAGATCAATGGTTGTATTGCTGACCTGATCGACCCAGTGCAATCCCGCGTCATAAGTTCGTATGACTCTGCCCTGATAACCGACGACCCACCCGGTTTTTTTGTCGAGAAAACTGATGCCAAAAAGCGGTTCCTGAATTCCCGTTTCGACTTTCTGCCAGATGCTTCCGGCACTATCGGTTCGCAATAAAGTCCCTTTATCTCCGGTGACTAATCCCACTTTATCATTGATAAAAAATACCCGATTCAGGTCAACATCAACGCCCGACCGTTGCGGATACCAACTCTGCCCGCCATCATTGGTGTGAAGAATCATCCCGCCGGTTCCGACAATCCACCCTTCATCTTTTAAAAAACTCAAATGAAAAAGTTGCGCTTTGGTTCCACTCGCTTGAAAAAGCCAATTGCGACCGCCATCGGTAGTATGAATAATCAACCCCTCATCGCCAACAATGTATCCTTCATCATTGCTTTCAAACTCTACGGAATATAAATCCAGGGTTTTATCTTGCGGGACACTTAGCCCTTTTCGATTTGCATCATAAGTGGTTTTAGAAAAACTTTTGCCTTTATCCGTGCTCGAAACAATTAAACCGCCATCTCCGACAATCCATATCCGATCTTTGCGGGCGAACACATCATTCAACCCTTCTTTGACGCCTACATCAACCTCATTGAAGTTTCGCCCGTCATCCGTAGACCGCATCACCAGTCCATCGGCTCCAACTAACCACAGATTGTCGCCATCGTAGAAAACCGCATTAATCGTCGCCGGTTGATCGTTTTGTTTTAATGAAGAAATTTTCGTCCACCCTTGCTGAGCGGCTATCGAAATGGCAAATAAAACCATGCTGGTTACCAAGATGATACCCCCCCTTAAATCCCCAAGCGGTTTTTTAAGGGTGGTATAAAATAAAAATCGTTTTGACATTCATTCCTCCAAGTCGCGAACCCGTCCCTTAACTTTAGTCCAACTTTCTCAACTTAAATCGTTGAACCTTTCCGGTTGTGGTTCGTGGCATTTCGTCAATAAATTCATACGCCGTAGGAATTTTGTAAGTCGGCAATCGGTCACACATAAAAGAAATGATTTCATCCGCTGTTAGAATTTCCGCTTGCTCTTTTCGGATGACTAAAAAAGCTTTTGCAGTTGCCAATCCCGTTGCGGTCGTGCCTGCGATAACCGCAGCTTCCACAATCGCCGGATGCTCTAAAAGCGCCGATTCCACCTCTATCGGTGAAACCCACAACCCTTTCACCTTAAAACAATCGTCGGTTCGTCCGATATGGTAAAAGTAATTTTCATTATCCCGACGATAAACATCGCCGGTTTTTACCCAATCATCCTGAATAACCTGTCCGGTCAAACCCTCGCGTTGCCAATATCCGAGCATCGCGCTATCGCCTTTCACATAGAGATTCCCCGTCCCTTCGCCTGCCAATTCATTACCCTGTTCATCAACCAGTTTGGCTTCGTAACCACTGACGACCTGTCCACTCGAACCGGCGCGCGCCTTGCCTGGATGATTCGAGATAAAGATGTGGAGCATTTCCGTCGAACCAATCCCATCAAGAATTTCCATACCAAACTCATGTTTCCATTCGTGGAAAATTGCGGCGGGCAGCGCCTCACCGGCAGAGACCCATAATCGAATATTAGCGACATTCAATCGCTCAATAGATTGATGAAAATCCAGTAGGGCGCGATACACCGCAGGCACGCCAAAAAACACCGTCGGCTGTTGTTGCTTGAATATCTTGGCAATCAGGGGTGGCGTTGGACGCTCAGGTTCAAGTATCACGGTGCATCCGGCTCCTAATGGAAATGACAGGCTGTTTCCTAATCCATAGGCAAAGTAGAGGCGAGAGGAAGAAAATATTTTATCGTTTTCAGTCAATCGTAAAATGTTTTTCGCATAGGTTTCTATCGTAAAAATCACATCACGCTGCCGATGAATCGCCCCCTTGGGCGTCCCTGTGCTGCCGGATGTATAAAGAATAAATGCCGGATTTTCAGGTTTCGATTGACCTTGAAATCCTTGATGTTTTACTGGCTGTTCAAGTTGAAGCGACCGGGCAAAACTGACGGATTGATTCACATCCAGACTCAAAACTTCAAGGCTCCCCGACAGCGTGTCAATTCCCTTAACGATTAAGTCATGATGGGCGATTAGGAATCTCACGCCTGCATCTTTTAGAATAAATTCAATTTCTTTTGCCGGAATGTAGGTATTTATCGGAATGGCTATCGCATCAATGGAGATGACGGCTAAAAAGAAAACGATGAAATCAGGAGAATCATGCAGCCATAATCCCACCCGATCCCCCGGAAGAATTCCTTTTCCGAGTAAAAACTCACCTGCGGAACCGATGGCTTCAGTCAATTCGCCGTAGGTTATTTTCTGGCTTCGATATTCAATCGCAATCCGGTTTTGAAGGTTTTGATTTTTAGTTTCACTAAAAAAATAGTGGGTCAGGTTGATAGCCGCATCAGTCATCGCCGCCGATTATATGACAGACCATATCATCCATCAAATTCACCCAAACAATTCGCCCTTCGCGCCACGCAACTCAATTCATACAGAAGCGAGATGTTGTCAGAGAGATGTCAACGACGAAATTCCAATCTAAACGTGAAAGTAATAATCTTTGGCATCGTGGGTTTGTAAGGTCAGTTTTTGGTCGGAAACCGCGAAATCGAGATGGGCTACAGTTTCCGATAAGGCAAGGTATTTGTGATAGCCTTTGGCATCGGGAAATAGTTTTTCAGCAGCCTCCCAGGCGGTTGTGCCGCTTTTGGGAATCAGTCCGAGAAGTTTATTTTGTCTGAGTTGGGTAAAGCGATAGAGGCGATGAAAATGTTCATCATAATCGGTCACATCATCGCCGTGTCCTCCTCGCAGCAAGGTCGGTGATAACGAACGGAGTCGCGCCATTGAAACCAGATATTCTCCCAACGATTGAAAGCGTTTCCTCTCATCAATCGGGTCAGGGCTTAAAACCGGGTTGGGAGTGATATTTTTCAGCACTGTGTCGGAAGCGAAAATTTCCCGATTACCCATTCTTGCCAAACAAATCGAACCGGGTGTATGACCGGGCGTGTGGACGACGGTCAGGCTGCCTTTTTCAAATAGAATTTCGTCTTCGTCTTCAAGGGTTTCAACCGCATCAATTTGATCAACCCAACCTAAAAATTTAGCCTGTCCCGCTTCAACTCTCTCGATGGTTGCTTCGGGAACCCCTGCAACGCTTAACAGGTTTCGGTAGGCAGCAAAATTCGCGGTAGCCAACACCGCCGGCGCATCCCACGAATGTACATGGATTGTCGCGCCGCTTTCTTCCGCCACCGTGCGCGCCAAACCATAATGGTCGGCGTGCGCGTGAGAAATAATAATCCGTTGAATATCCGATAATTTGTGACCCAATCGAAATAGCCCGTCGCGTAAGGCTTTTAAGGATTCATCACTACGCGGCCCGACATCAATCAAGGTGAGCGGGTCTTCCTGAATCAGATAGACATTAACCGGACCCACATAAAATGGCGTCGGCACGATAATGCGGTGAACTTTCATATTGCGGATTGCAGATTGCAGATTGCGGATTGTTATCTCACTAACGGCTTGCGACAAACGGATTGGATGAACCACCAAATTTCATTTGCCATTCCGCATTTCACAATCCGCAATCCGCAATCGGTTAGAGATTATATTTTCCGGCTTCGGTCATCGCTTCAGCAATTCGCCGACGCGCCGCTACGGTGTTATAGGGCGTGAATTTCATATAACGGCGGACGACTGCCATCATCATTCTGAGTTCATCGCCATCGCTCATTGCCGCGAATGCCATTTTTGCCCGCTGTTCAATATGTTGAACAGCCTCGGTAGCGAAAATTTTGGTCGCATCGATTTGTAAACCGCAATTGGCTTCGCCTTTTGCGGCAACCAGTTTTTCAGTTCTGAGGATGGCGCTTTCCATCGCATAAACATCCATCACCATTTCACTCGCTGCGCCCAACACCTCCTGCTGCTCCTGCGCTTTTTCGCGGTATTTCAAAGCGGCGGTTCCTAGTACAGCGATTACCGCTTTTTTACAGTTGGTCAATGCCGCTCGTTCTTCGGCAAATAGAGAGTCAGGAAGTTCTTCGGGCATGGATGGCGTGAGCATCTCTTCCTGCAATTTTTTCGCATAGGCAAATAAAGGATTTTCGCCTTTCATTGCCCGACGCAGTAATTGCCCGGAAATAATCAATCGATTAATTTCATTGGTTCCCTCGTAAATACGGGCGATTCTCGCATCTCTGTAAGCGCGTTCAACCGGATAATCGCTCGAATAACCATTGCCGCCGAAAACCTGTACACCTTCGTCAACACAGTAGGCGAGATATTCGCTACAGGCAGCTTTGAGTATCGAACATTCAATCGCATAATCTTCGATGGCTTTCAAAGCCTCTTTCGGAATATTGCGATCAACGGTCGCCATCATCTCTTCAATCATCCCAACCGTGCGATAAATCATGCATTCGCCGACATAAGATTTGACCGCCATCTCACCAAGTTTTTGTTTGATCAATCCGAATGAAGCGATTGGCACACCGAATTGATACCGCTGCTTGGCATAATCCGTAGCAATGGTGGTTACCCGTTTGGAACCGGCGATTGAACTGACACCGAGTTTCAATCGACCGATGTTCAATATATTGAACGCGATTAAATGACCTTTGCCGATTTCTCCGAGTAAGTTTTCAACCGGAACTTGCGCATTATCAAGATTGACTGCGCAGGTCGAAGAACCATTGAGTCCCATCTTGTGTTCATCGGGCGAGGTCGAAACTCCCGGAAAGTTTCGTTCAACGATAAACGCCGTAAATTTATCGCCATCGACTTTGGCAAAGACGATGAAGACATCGGCAAATCCACCGTTGGTAATCCACATCTTCTGTCCATTGAGGATGTAATACTTTCCATCTTCGGTTAAGGTGGCTGTCGTCTTAGCGGCAAGCGCATCGGAACCCGACCCCGACTCAGTCAATGCATATGCGCCGACCAGTTCGGCGGTTGCGAGTTTCGGCAAATATCTTTCCTTCTGTTCTTCATTACCGAAATAAGCAATCGGTAACGTCCCGATGGTGGTATGCGCACCGACGGTTCCTGAAAACGAGGATTGCAAAGATATGTTTTCAGATGCAACGAGCGAACTCAGTAAATCCAACCCTGCCCCGCCATATTGTTCGGGAATATCTATGCCAAGCAGTCCCAGTTCACCGGCTTTTCTCAATAGCTCACGGTGTACCGCATAATTTTTCTTTTCGATTTCTTCATCGAAAGGCAGCACCTCTTTTTCGGAAAACTCATAAGCGGTCTGTCCGATTAACCGATGTTCATCGCTCATATCTTCGGGTGTGAAAATATCTTCGGGCTTATGGTCTTCAAAAAGAAAACTCGCCCCGCGCAATACATTTTTTTGTGGTGAAACGCTACTCATGATAATCACTCCTTTGTTTGATGGAATTCAGGAGTCAGAATATCGGAAACGATGAAGTCTGGATGGTGAACGATGAGCATGTTTAAAACATTTGTTCAGCCTTCATCATTCATACTTCATCCTTTTTTTGATGCTGACTTTTGACTCCTGAATTCTGACTTGGTTAATTTATAGAAGTTCAAAAATCCCTGCCGCGCCCATGCCGCCGCCGACACACATCGTCACCATACCGTATCGCGCATTGCGACGCTGCATCTCATTTAAAATCGTTGCGGTGAGTTTCGCGCCGGTGCATCCCAAGGGATGACCAAGCGCCACGGCTCCGCCATTCACATTTAATTTATCCTGATTGATACCGAGTTCTTTAACGACCGCGAGCGCCTGCGCCGCAAACGCTTCGTTGAGTTCGAGCAAATCGATTTGCTCAAGCGAGAGTCCAGCGATTTTCAAAGCTTTCGGTATAGCGGCTACGGGTCCAATGCCCATATAATCCGGCGCGACTCCTGCGGTTGCATAGGCAATCAATTTGGCAACGGGTTTGATGCCTAAATCTTTGGCTTTATCAGCGGACATCACAATCGCTGCGGCTGCGCCATCCGAAGTTTGTGAAGAGTTGCCTGCAGTGACCGTGCCTTTTGCATGAAAAACCGGACGGAGTTTGGCTAATCCCTCTTGTGAGGTATCGGCTCTCGGACCCTCATCGGTATCGAAAACCCGCTCTTTGGTTTGAATCTTTCCTTTGCCATTCAATTCGTTGGTCTTGATGGTTATGGGAAGGATTTCATCTTTGAATTTGCCTTCAGAGATTGCCGCGAGAGCTTTTTGATGACTGGCTAAAGAAAAAGCGTCGGCTTCTTCACGGGAGATGGAATATTGCTGAGCTAAATTTTCCGCCGTCAGTCCCATGCTTAAAAAGTAATCGGGCCAAGTTTCAACCAACGTGGGATTCGGACGAATGACATTGCCGCCCATCGGAATCATGCTCATGGATTCAACACCGCCCGCGACAATGCAATCGCTCCAACCTGTGAGAATTCTCTCGGCGGCAAAAGCGATGGCTTGAAGTCCTGATGAGCAAAAGCGATTGATGGTAACCGCAGAAGTTTCCTTTGGAAGTCCCGCAAGCCAAGCTGCCTGCCGCGCCACATTCATTCCCTGCTCGGCTTCGGGCGTCGCGCAACCCAAAATCACATCTTCGACCAATTCGGGCGAAAAGTTATCGGTCTGTTCGATTGCAGCTTTGATAACCGCACCCGCCAGGTCATCCGGTCGGGTATCTTTCAAACTGCCGCGCGGCGCTTTGCCTATTGCAGTTCTTAATGCTTTAACGATTACTGCTTCTCTCATATTTTTGCTCCGTTTTTATTCCTCACATTTGAAATCAAATTCCCGCTTATTCGAGTGCAAATTACAATGGCTCAATTCCTCAGCGGTTTGCCGGTCTTGAGCATATGCATGATGCGCTCTTGGGTTTTGCGTTCGCCGCAAAGCGATACAAACGCCTCACGTTCAAGGTCTAGCAGGTATTGTTCGCTCACCAGGGTCTTTCTTGACAGATTACCGCCAGTGATAATGTACGCCAGTTTTTTGGCAACATGCGCGTCGTACTCCGAAATAAATCCGCCACGCTGCATCATATGTATCGCCAGCTTTATAGTCGCCAACGCCGGTTCGCCCATCACCGGAATATCGCTTCGCGGATGCGGCTGCACGTAACCTTCTTGCACCAACGCCAGCGCTGTCTGCTTGGCGTCTTCTATCAAACGGTCACGGTTCATGGTGATGTGGTCGGTGTCACGCAGAAACCCTAATTCCTGCGCCTCAACTGCCGAGGTCGAAACTTTGGCTGTCGCAATGGTTTCTGAAACTTTGCGAATGCGCGGGAATAAATCTTCATCAGGAGTTGCGCCCTCTGTAGCTCGTAAAACCAATTCTTTGACACCACCGCCGCCGGGAATCAACCCGACACCAACCTCCACAAGCCCAATGTAACTTTCGGCATTGGCGCGCACTTTGTCGCCGTGCATGGTGATTTCACATCCACCGCCGAGCGCCATCCCCGCGGGCGCGACGACAACCGGTTTTGGCGAATATCGCAAATGCATATTGGCGTTTTGAAACTGGCGCACAGAAATAGCGATCTCATCCCATTCCCCTTCCTGTATCGCCATCACTACCATCATCAAATTAGCGCCGACCGAAAAATTATCGCTTTCATTAGCAATGACCAGAGCTTCAAAATTTTCACTAACTTCCTTAACCGCATAATTCATCATCGCAATGGTATCGCCGCCAATTGCATTCATCTTTGAATGGAATTCCAAACAAGCTACACCATCGCCAATATCAATCAACGAAGCACCGGCATTTTTCTTGATGATTTTGTTCTGCTCTTTGAAGGGTTTTAAAATCAACACACCGGAACGCGCCGGAACCTCTTTATAAGTTGCGGTCGCAAAATCATAGAACAGGTTTTTGCCATCGCGTTTTTCGTAAAAATTCTTATGACCTGCGGCAATAAATTTTTCGATGGATTCGGGAATCTGCATCCCCTCTTCACGCATTCGCGCCACCGATTTTTCAACGCCAATGGCATCCCATGATTCAAAAATCCCCAACTCAAAATTGAATCCCCATTTCACTGCGCTATCTAAGTTGACAATGTCATCGGCAATTTCAGGAATTCGATTCATCGCATAAATCAGATTGCGGCTCAGGGTTTTCCATAAAAACTGACCAACCCGGTCATCGTTATAGATTAACGCTCGCAATCGCTCAGCCGGGCTTTCCAGTTGTTTTGCAGCTTCAATAGATGGGCTGCTGAATTTCTGTGAGGCGCGATATTCAAGGGTTTTATAATCCAAAACCTGGTACTCGGGTTTTCCACCTTCGCCTCTCACCTTTTTATAAAACCCGCCGCCGGTTTTATTACCGAGCATTTTGCGTTTGACCATCTCACGCAAAAAATCCGGTGCAACCAGCATCTCGCGTTGTTCGTCATTGGGAACCGCTTTATAGAGATTGTCGGCAACATAGAGCGAAACATCGAGACCGACAATATCCGTCGTTCTGAAGGTCGCGGATTTCGGACGACCGATCAGTTGCCCGGTCATGGCGTCGATTTCTTCAACCGTATAATCGCCCTCCATCATGGTTTTGATGGTATTAAATGAACTGAAAGCGGCGATGCGATTGGCAATAAAATTGGGCGTATCTTTGGCGAGAACAATGCCTTTGCCGAGTTTGCGGTCACAAAAATCGCCGATGAACTTTACGACTTCAGATTTAGTGTCGGCGGTCGGAATCACTTCAAGCAATTTGAGGTATCTTGGAGGATTGAAAAAATGTGTGCCGAGAAAATGGGCTTTGAAATCATCCGAACGTCCTTCGCTCATCGCTTGGATGGGAATGCCCGAAGTGTTTGAACTGATAATCGAACCCGGTTTTCGCAGTTTATCGACCTTTTCATACAATGCGGATTTTATTTCAAGGTTTTCAATGACCGCTTCGATTACCCAATCGCACTGGTTAATTTTCGCCAGGTCATCTTCAAAATTTCCAATTGAAACTAAACTGGCAACCGAGGATGAAAAGAATGCTGCGGGTCTGATTTTTTTGGCGGTTTCCAATCCCGCATTAACAATGCGGTTTTTCACCGCAGGATGGTCAAGGGTTAAGCCTTTCGCCGCTTCACTCTCGGTTAATTCTTTGGGAGCGATGTCCAATAACAACACTTCGATTCCGGCATTGGCGAGATGTGCGGCAATCTGCGCCCCCATCGTCCCTGAACCCAGCACTGCAACTTTTTCAATTCGATAACTCACAGGCAGTTCCTCCGAAGACTATTAAATTCAAAGAAGAAATAATAAAAACCCGAATCAATAAAACTGAAAATTTAAACAATCTTTGTTAGAGAGCAATTTTTTTATTTTAAATAACCAACCTAGCCGACGAACGCTTTGCTTTCCGATTCAGCATAAAGCGCATCAATCACCGCAGCATATTTTTTTTCGATGATGGTTCTACGCGGTTTCAAGGTTGGAGTTAATTCGCCGGACTCTGCCGTCATTTCATTTTCCAGAAGCGCGACTTTTTTGATGCGCTCAAACTGCGCCACATCCGGCGTCGCTTTATCAATCTGACGTTGAATTAAATCCAGAATCCTGGGATTTTTTAATAAATCATCAACGGTTTGATAGTGAATATGCTTCAACTGCGCGTAGTTTTTCAGCAGTTCCAGATTCGGCACGACTAACGCCGAGGCGAATTTGCGATTATTGCCGATGACCACCACCTGAGAAATAAAGCGACTCGATTTGATTAAACTTTCGAGCGGCTGTGGAGCGATATATTTTCCGCCGCTGGTTTTAATCAAATCCTTTTTGCGGTCGGTGATAAATAAAAACCCGTCTTTATCGAAATGCCCGATGTCGCCTGTGTGAAACCACCTACCATCGGAAAACGCTTCGGCATTGAAATCCGGTCGTTTGTAATATCCCTGCATGATGATTTTTCCGCGCGCCAGGATTTCGCCATCGTCGGCAATTTTCACTTCGACATTATTAATCACTCGCCCTACTGAACCGAAACGGTTGGCTTCTTCCGTATTGCAGGTGAGCGACGGTGAGGTTTCGGTTAAACCGTAACCTTGTAAAATCATCATCCCCGCTCCCGCGAAAGTGTAAGCGATTTCCGGGGCAAGCGGCGCACCGCCTGAAATCAAGGTTCGGATTCTGCCGCCCAATGCTTCACGCCATTTTTTAAATACTAAGGCATCGGCAATTTTATGTTTTAAATTCAAAGCGAAACCGATGGTTTCCTGCTTATCTCTCTTCTCAGCCCAACGTTTACCAATATCCAGCGACCATAAAAATATCTGGCGTTTGGGAAAACCTTCAGCCATCCCCTTGGCTAAAATCCGCGCATAAATTTTTTCAAACATGCGCGGAACACTGGTCATCGCAGTCGGTTTAACCTCGGCTAAATTTGCTGCGACCTTATCCACACTTTCAGCATAGGAAATCAACGTTCCGCAATGCGCATACAGATACCAGACAGCGCGTTCAAAGATGTGCGAAAACGGCAGGTAGGTTAAGGCTTCGTCCTTTCGCCCATCCAACTTTAACCACTGAACCACATTCAATACATTCTGGGTTAAATTTTCGTGCGTGAGCATCACCCCTTTCGGGTCGCCGGTCGTCCCGGAGGTGTAAATCAAGGTCGCGAGGTCTGCGGGTTGCGATTCCCGCCACAATCGCTCGTAGAGTTTCGGGTCGGCTCCATATAATTTTCGTCCGCGATTAATCAATGCTTCGGCACTTAAAACCGTTTCGGATTTATCCGATTCCGAAACCGCGTCGAACGAAATGATGAACGCTAATGAAGGAACGCGCTCGCGAAATTGCATCGCTTCCGTAAGAAAATCGTTGGAAACGAAAATCGCGCGAGTTTCCGAATTATTTAAAATATATTCGATATGCGAGCGCGCCTGTGTGGTATAAACCGGAACGTCAACCGCGCCTATAGCTAAAATTGCCAGATCGGCAACATTCCATTCCGGTCGGTTCTCTGCCCACAGGGCAATTTTTTCATCGCGTCGAAATCCAATATCATATAGCCCCAAAGCCAGTTCGCGAACCCGACGGGCAACCTCACCATAGGTAAGTTTTTGCCAACTGCCATCCTTTTTAAAATTTAAAAGCGGCGCATCGCGTCGGCTTTCGACTGCAAAATTAAACAGTTGATTTAAGGTGGTTGGGGTCATAAAGCAATGGTAGTCGTTTCAACCCAGGCAATCAGGTTTGCGAAACGCCATGTAAAAACACATCAAATAACGGCTCGGAAGTTGAAACCAGATTGTAGCGTTTATGTGTAAGCACCCAGTTGGTCACCATCTCGTCGAGCGCGCCGAACAGAATTTTGGCAGTGATTTTTGGATTGAGGGTTTTACGAAATACGCCTCGCTTCTGTCCGTCTTCAATAACTCTGCCGATTAAATCCAGATACTCTGTGACTTTGGTGGCTGAGAACTGTTCCATAAATTTTGTCGAAGACCGCAATTCAACCTGAAAGACAATCGCCAGGTCTCTATCTTTGGCATACATTTCCAGGTGGCTTTCAACAATGCGTCTCAATTTTTCAACCGGGTCATTGATTTCCGAAAGCGCCGCGCGACCACGTTCGAGCGCCTGTTCGGCGATGGAATTAAAGATAGATACCAGAATGTCATCCTTATTTTTAAAATAGAGATAAACCGTGCCGTCGGCGACACCTGCGGCTTTCGCCACATCGGCAACCTTGGAATTAAAAAAGCCATTTCGCGCAAATACCTTGATGGCGGCGCGCAAGATGAGTTCATATTTCCCGTTGGCTTTTTCTTTTATCGCTTTACGTGTCGTTGCCATGATTTTGCTGATTGTTTAATGAATGAATGCTCATTCATTTTCTACTCCAATTCATCGCCAATATCAAGTTCTTTTCAAAAGAATCATTCAAAAAATGCAAAAGCGCGCAGGGTTTTGCTAAGATGATTCCTGAGATGGCGAGTAAAGAGACCGAATTAAAAGAGAAATTAAAACAAACCTTGAAAGATGCCGCCGGTTCGACGGTTGAAAGTTTAATGAATCGTACCAGTTCCCTGCCTTATGAAGCTGTTTTGCTAACCACTGAATTAGGAATTTCAATCGCTGCCACCAATTTACGGGCTTCGGTTGAATTTCTCAAAGCCGTCCCGGATGTTGCAAAACTAATCGACGCCAGCGACCTTCGCATCTGGGGCGAAGCCGGTAAACGCATCGCTACCACCAGCGCCGATACGGCGATTGAATTTTTTCAATCCAGCGCCAAAATTATTACCGCAATTCCGCCAGGCTCGCGACCTTATGTTTTGAAATTGATTAATAAACAGGCGGCGCTTTCTGCCAATACGGCGGTTGAAAGTTTCAAAACATCACCTCAAATTATCTCTACTATCAATGATGCCGAATCGATTGGCAAAATCCTTTCTATCTGTATCGAAATGGCGCGTCATTCGGTAAAACACAGCAACGATTTGTTGCAGTCCGCGCCTAAAGTGATTGCCGATTTAAAAGCCGCAGGTGAACATTGCGGTTATTCATTGGTTGACCGGGTTTTATCTCTGACTTCGGCGTTCGCCTTCCGTTCGGGTGGCACCGCTGCGGAATTTTTTATCGATTTGCCGAACGCCATTTCGACCTCTGACCCCAAAGCCGTTACTAAATTATTTGATATAACCGAAGAATACCTCGAACGCTCGGGCGGCGTCGCTTTGCAGTATTTCAAAGCCGCCAGCCGGGTGCTGAAAATTGCCGACGAATCGGCATTCGACCGTTGGACCTCGCTTGCCAAAAAAGTCGCGCTGCAAGGCAATGCTGCAAGTTATCATTTTATGAAAGCCAGTCCGCAAATCATTGCTGACCTTGCCGCAAGATTTGGCGCAGAGCGCCGGGCACAAGTCATTGCTTCGGTGTTACAAGTCGTCGAAGAAATTGCCGAAAGAAATACCACGGCGGCTGTCGAATGTTTTAAGGCGAGTCCCATCGCCTTGCGCGCCGCAAGCCTTGGGCAATTTCGCGCCTGGGCACTCAGAGGAATTGAAAAACCCGAAGAAACCTCCAGAAAAATCCAAGCTTATTACGCCTTGGAATCGAAAGCCAGTCAAGAGGCGCTGTTTAGAATCGAAGGTGGCTTGACGCTTGATGCCATCGCGCAAACTCTCAGGCTTTATGTCGAAGGGCTGACCGGAAAAAGTTTACACATAGCCCCGCTAAGCGCCATTCCTGATGAAGTGAGAATCAGCGATGGCAAAACTATTTACTTACCTTCGGTCGTTGCCGAGTTTGAAAGTGAAGCGGAAAATTTCCGCTTGTTTAAAGTGCTTGCCGCGCACGGCGCTGGACAGATTGAGTTTGAAACCTATTCGGAAAATACCGAAGGGTTGAAAGCCGCGTGGAATGAAGTTCGAGCGTCCTTTAATGGGCAAAAGCAAAAATCTAAAACCTCACAAAAAATCCCCGATTCGATTGGCTTTTTAAATGTGCTGGATGAATTTCGCAATCAGGACATCGCTTTAAAATTATTCACCACGGTGGAAAATGGTCGCATCGATTTTTTACTCAGGCAGGCTTATCGTGGAATCCGTCGGGATTTGGATTTCGTGCAATCACGCCTGCTTGAACGGCGTCCCAAGATAGAAGAATTAAGCGAAGAATATGTTCCCTTTGAACTGCTTTTCCAAATCGCGCTTTGCGGGGGCGCAACCCCGGAAGCTCGCCAGGTTTATCCGACGATTGTCGGGCAACTTGAAAGCATTTTCGCAGCATTCATATTTAGACCCGATGCATCAGTTGCCGAATCACTGATTGCCACTCGACATATTTACGATTTATTCCTCGAACAACCACGCGCTTCTGACACCCAGAGCAATGATTCATCGCAAACCACCGATGAAGGTGAAGGCGAAGGTGAATCTCAGGGTGAGCAGGACGAAGGCGCAGAGGCACAACAAAAACAACCGGCAGAGGCACAACCCGACCCATTCAGTTTCTGGGCAGCCAATCAAACCCAGGAAATTACCGCCGACCAGGAATTATTTAATCAATGGAATAGCCGTGAAACCAGCGAACAGGATTTGGAAAAAGGCGACCGCGCCTTTTTTTATGATGAATGGGATAGAGAACTTGGTGACCACCGCACGCGCTGGTGCCGGGTAATCGAACGCCTTGGAGTTCGCGGCGCGCGTGGCTTTGTTGAATCGGTTCGCTCAAAATATGCGGGAGTCATTTCATCGATTCGCTATCAATTTCAGTTGATGCGACCTGAAAATTTACAAAAGATTCGCGGCGAAGTTGATGGCGAAGATTACGATTTACAAAAGGTCATTGATTACGCGCTTGATAAACGCAGCACAGGATTGATTGATGAGCGATTATACATCCGCAAGCTGCGCCGTGAACGCGATGTTGCCGTCTCATTTTTATTGGATATGTCGAGTTCAACGGCGCGAACCATCAGTCGATTGCCCAACCGCCCATACACCCAGCCCGGTCAACGCATCATTGATATTGAAAAAGAAGGCTTGGTATTGATGAGCGAAGCTTTGGAAGCCGTAGGTGATGCTTACTCAATGCAAGGGTTCACCAGCGAGGGACGTCGCAATGTGAAATTTTTTATCATCAAAGATTTCGATGAACGCTATTCGCCGGATGTTGAAAAACGAATTGGCGGAATTACTTATCAAAATAATACTCGGCTTGGCGCAGCGATTCGCCATGCCATCACCCGACTTGCCGCGCAGGATGCGCGAACCAAATTGTTAATCGTATTATCCGATGGCAGACCTTACGACCACGATTATGGCGATAGCCGATATGCCCGCGAAGATACGCGCATCGCGCTCAGGCAGGCGCGAATCGAAGGCATCACGCCTTTTTGTATCACCATCGACCGTGAATCCGAAGACCAATTGAAAGATATGTACGGCGAAGTCGGTTATACGATTATTGATGATGTGTTGAGTTTGCCTGAACGTATGCCCGGCATTTACCGACGGTTGACCACTTGAATCTAAATTACAAAAACCAAGTGAACATTTAACATTATCCCTTTACGCCTATACGGAAATTGCGTATGCTCCCTGCGAATGAATTAGATGTAGCCGTAAATCATGGCATTCAAGGTTATCAATAAAATCAGTTGATAATTCCAGTCTTAATAGTATTCGTCATTATTTACTTATTCGTTGATTTTTTACCGATAAAAAGACTCCTTGAAAGGCTCGCCATGAACAGAACCAGCGCCCTCACCTTATTGATTCGCTTCGTCGTAATCGCTACCAAGCGCCTTTGCTCAAAAACCCGCCTCGGTTTTATCCCCATCATACTTTGTGTAATGTTTAGCCATCCGGTGTCTCAAGCTACAGGTATAAAACAAATATCAACGCCCGTTTCATTCAGAAATCAACGCGCCCAATGGTATCAATCCAACGATGCGCAATTCCGAAATTTGCTAAACCGGCGAATCGCATTAAGTGGGGTTCGGGATTTATTCTTCGACGACTTTGCCGACTCCGAGTTTTCAAGCCAGTTGCCAACCAGCGAAGCGCAACCCCTGGCTCTCGCTGCCAGTGATTTCGATGAAGACGGCACACCTGATATCATCTGCGGCTTTGCGACCTCAACCGGAGGAAAATTAACTTTACATAAAGGGAATGTGGATGCGGTTTTTCCGAATCACCCAGAAGCGCAACTGGGAAAAATGGAAGGCATTTTCAGTGACGCGCCTTTTTTGGCAAAGGTCACGACTTTTGCAACTAACGAAGCGCCGGAATTTCTTGCAACAGGCGATTTCAATGCCGACGGTCACATCGACCTGGTTATTGCCAATCGCAACTCAAACGTCTTGCATTTCCTGCTCGGTGACGGACAAGGCAACCTCTATTCGGAACTCGCCAAAAATTTACCCGGATACGTGACGGCGCTTGTCAGTGGCGATGTCAATCGTCGCAATGGCTTAGCTGATCTGGTTATCGGCACTCGCTCATCAAGTGGCGCAAAGTTACTTATCTTTGAATCAATCGAAGGCGCGATGAATGCAACCCCCGAAGAGATGAATTTTCCGTCAGCCGTATCGGCATTGACCATCGCGGAATTGAACGGCGACGCGCTGATGGACATTGCCGTAGCCGCTGGCAAAACCGTATCGGTGATTGCTGGGCACAACAGGGATTGGCGATTTAAAAACTCAGCTATTTCGCCAAGCCTACCCCTTGAGGTTTATCAGCACACCTTTGATTGTAAAATCCGCTCAATAGTCAGTGACCAATTTCACCAAACACGCGGACGAGAATTGGCATTGCTAACCGAAGACGGCTCCATTTATATCTGCGAAAAATCACCGGCAAAAGCCAATCCATTAATCAATATCAGGGTTTTAGCATCCCGTCAGTTCCCTACGGCTAACCATTTAATCAGCGCGCCAGTATCCAGTCATTCTCCCGTAAATCTAATGGTTTTGGATTCGACCGAAGATAAATTACAGGTTATGGCATCCGACGAAATAAATGAGAATCAACCGAATCAGCAAATCAATTTTGAGTCTGACGCCTCTTGCGAAATCGCATTTGCAAGCAAACCAATCGCGGTTTTGCCAATGCGATTGAATAATGATGGATTGAGCGATCTGGTCATTTTGCGAGAAGGAAAAAACTTTCTGAGCGTTGCCCCATCAGCGCCTCAAAGCGTTTTCACAGTCACCAACACCAATGATAGCGGAGCGGGGTCGCTTAGACAGGCAATCAACAATGCCAACGTCACGGCTGGCGCGGATGTGATTATCTTTAACATTGCCATCGGGCCACAAAGCATCGCTTTGTTATCGCCGCTTCCTTCACTTTCAGAAACCGTTGCCATCGATGCAACGACGCAAATCGGCTTTGCCGGGAATCCGATTATCGAATTGAATGGGGCGGGCGCAGGCGCGGGTGCTTCGGGATTGACAGTGTCCGCAAGTAATTGCACGGTGCAAGGGTTGGTCATCAATCGTTTCAGCGCCGCCGGAATTACCATTACCAATATAACCGGCAGCATCATCCAAAATAATTTTATCGGCACCAATTTGAGCGGCAACGCTGCCATCGGCAATTTTATCGGCGTCGGGTTAAATGGAGCCTTAAATTCAATCATCGGAGGGACGACATCCAATGCCCGCAATATTATTTCCGGCAACCTTGGTGATGGTATCGCTTTAAGCGGTGACGCAACCTTTACGCAAATTCAGGGCAATTTCATCGGTCTTGATGTGACCGGAACGCTTGCCATTCCGAATGTCAATGGGGTTCAAGCATTCAATTCGGGAAATAACCTTATCGGCGGAACTAGCGCCGGAGTGCGAAATATTATTTCCGGCAATAGCGCTGAGGGAGTTTTCTTGAGCGGGGCACTGGCTTCGGGCAATTTGGTGCAGGGCAATTTCATCGGAACCAATGCCAGCGGAAATGCCGCAATATCAAATAATCTCAATGGCATTCGCTGCGATGCTGTGACTGAAAATACCATCGGGGGAAATACCTCTACCGCCGGAAATCTTATTTCCGGAAACCCTAACGGAATCGTGCTGCTCAATAACGCAGCCAATACTTTTATACAAAATAATCGGATTGGCACTCAGGCTAATGGCATTGCGGCGCTTCCCAATACCAAAGACGGCGTAGCAATTGTTAATAGCTCGAACAATACAATCAATAGCAATATCATCGCGTTTAACAATGATCGTGGAGTTAATTTATTAAGCGGGACGAGCAATCTCATTCAGAACAATTCGATTTTTTCTAATAACGCTCTTGGCATTGACCTCAATAACGATGGGCTTACCGCCAACGATGCGGGAGACCCAGACGCCGGAGCGAACACCTCACAAAATTTTCCGGTCATCACCTCAGTTACACTTGGCGTGAGTAGCACAACTATTATCGGCTCACTAAACAGCACGCCAAACTCGACATTTCAAATTGATTTTTATTCCAACACCGCCTGTGACCCCAGTGGCAACGGTGAAGGTCAGAGGTTTATCGGTTCAACAAACGTCTTGACCGATGCCGCCGGTAATGCGCCAATCAATGCATCATTTCCTGTCGTCGTATCATTAACCAGTGTGGTGACGGCAACCGCCATCGACTCACTGGCAAATACCTCGGAATTTTCGGAATGTACAGTCGTCACCGTGCCTCCCTGCGATATTATCTGTTCTCCGGGTATGGTCGTATCAGCTTCGGAAAATCAATGTGGCACAGTCGTCAATTATCCTCTACCAACGGTTGTTGGCGTTTGTCTGACAATTACCTGCACCCCGCCGACCGGTTCGGTTTTCAATGTCGGCAATACGCAAGTTGATTGCATATCCGAAGTGGGACCCTCGTGTTCATTCTTTGTCACTGTGGTTGATCAAACACCCCCAACCATCACCTGCCCGCAAAATATCACTCAACTTGCGGAATCAGGAAAGGCGAGCGCAGTGGTCAATTATTCCCTGCCAACGCCCGCCGACAATTGCCCGAATCCGACGATTAACTGTACACCGCCTTCGGGAACAGCGTTTCCTTTAGGCATTACCGGCGTGGTTTGCCAGAGCCGTGATCAATCCAATAATTTATCAACCTGCGCTTTTTCCATCATAGTTACGGATAACCAATCACCAATCATTCAATGTCCGCCGAATCAAACCGTGAATGCGGCAAGCGGACAAACTTCGGCAACCGTAACTTACCCTGCGCCGCAGGTGTCAGATATTGACACGAAAACCACAGTTACCTGTGTTCCGCCATCCGGTTCATCTTTCGCACTCGGCATCACTATAGTTACCTGCACAGCAACCGATTCGGGGGAAAACAAAGCGAGTTGCAGTTTTACGGTTACGGTAATCGGGGGCACGCCGACGCTTTCAATAACCCCTCAGCCTCTTATCTTCGGCGTGCCGACGCCTTTGACCGTCAAGCGCAAACCGATTAAGGAAAAAAATCTTTCGTGTCAGGCATTCACTATTGAAAATCGCGGCTTTGTTTCATTGACTCTCTCTCTCGAATCGATTATGCGAATTGGCGCGGATGTCACCAATCGCAAAATCACAGACCCGAGTGAAGGCAATCTCTATTCGATTACCCAAGTGAATGCAGATGGCAGCCAATCAATTTTGCCAATCGGCACGACAATGGCTTTTGCCATTGGGCAACGAAGGAATTTTTGTTTAAGGATAAATCCGGTGATTCCGGCAGTCACAACCATTAAAACCGGATTGAGCGCACCGCAGGCTTTACCCGACGTCATCAATTCACAAGTGAATTTCCGCATTGTCGGAGGCGGATTGTTGACCCTCAACGTCACCGCGCAACTCTCAACCAAAGTTATTTTGATCAACGGCAATAATCCGCGACTGCCTGCCGAAACTATTTTTGAGCGAGCCGGTGACGAATTCATCGTGACCTATTCGGCATATGATTCCAACCTTGACGTGAATAAAACCCGTTATGAATTTCTCGACGCCAACGGCAACCTCGTCGGCAATGCCATAGAGGTTGATTTGCGGCAGTTTTTAAGTGACGCCAATTTGGTCAGAGGGCAAAGTTTTACGGTGATTCAACGATTTTCCGGCGCGCAAAGTAATCCGCAAGTGGCAAGCGCACGGGTAACGGTTTTTGACGCGGAGACCAATGCCACCTCACCTTTAACAACTATGTTGCAATCGCAAAACCATATGACTTGGGCATCAAATCCATTTAAAATCACGCCGATCAACGCCGAAATCAAAAATTCTTTGCACAACCGGCGCAAAACATCGCAAAATCCATAATTCGCTGGTTGAAAATTTTTTGATTTCTAAATCAAATTAAAAATTTACGAAATGGAGAGCATCGTTATGAATAAACCTAAAATCCTTTCTGCTTTGTGTGGCGTGATTTTATTTTGCGGCATGAGTTTTTCCCTTAACGCACAAACGCCTTTGAAGGTTTGCCCCAACCCCAATGCACCTTGCAAAAGCAAGCACAGAGAATTTTATCCTTATGATTTATCTTTTGTATTACCGGCTAAAGTAAAAAATAACACACCATATAAATCGGAAGTTTTTTTTGCAATCATTCTCAAGAGCACTATTAAATTATCGGAAAACGAAGAATGTGATGGCGGCGAATTTTCCACCAAGGTTGAAAACGAACGCAAGCAGGCGCAAAAACTATTTCCGCATAATAAAGTTTTCGCCTCGCATCAATGCCCGGATATGGGCGCGCTTTCCTATGAAATAAACGGACAACCGTTAAATGAAAACTTTATCGCCGTATATGGCGGGACGAATATGTTGGAAGCCGATACTATCTTAGCCGATGCCAAAGCCAAATATCCCAAAGCCGTTGTAAAAAAAATGCGTGTGATATTTGAAAATATCGTTCAGTAACCCGGACTAAAATGCTCAAAACAATCAAAGGATAATTTACTGACTATGAATAAATGCCGTTCTGCCCGTTACTCGTCATTGGTTGTTTCGCTGTTGATTTTCTTTTTCTTTACGCCACTGATTCACGCCCGACAAAATTCTGCCAAACCCAAAATCAATCTTGAACGGGTGATTTCGCAACTCGAACCGGAAATTCAACGGACATTAATCGAAGGAAAAATTCCTTCGTGTTCGATAGCTTTGGTTGCCGGAGATGAAATTATCTGGTCAAACGCTTACGGCTATGCAAACCTCTGGGCGAGAACCCCTGCGGTTCCGAATACCGTTTACCTGATTGGCTCGACCTTTAAAGCGATGGCGACGGTCGCTTTATTGCAACAGATGGAACAGGGAAAATTTAAACTCGATGACCGGGTCAATGATTATTTAAGCGAGTTTAAAATTGAAGGCGAGGATGCGAAAAATCCCATCACTTTTCGCCATTTACTAACTCATGTTTCAGGGCTTCCGGCGGCATTCGGTCCCGTACTGGTTTGGGGAGATGGCGGCGTGCCTTCGCTGGAAGAATACCTGCGCAAAGATTTGAAAGTTGCACGACCGCCGATGGAGAAAGAGGAGTATTCAAATCTGGCTTATACGTTGATTGGCTATCTCGTCCAAAAATTTTCCGGCGTGCCATTTAAAAAATATATGCAGGACAATATTTTCGCGCCGCTTGAAATGAATAACACGGCGATCAATTTACGACCGGACATGGATGAACGGTTGGCGGTGCCTTATGTGGTTGATGAAAAGACCGGGAGCCAGATGCCGACTGAACGCTTGAAAGCGATGGTATGGCCTGCGGGGATTGTATACGGAACGGTGTTGAATCAAGCCAACTGGTTAATCATGAATTTGAATGGCGGCACGTTTAAAGATAAGCGCCTGTTAAGCGAAGCCACACATAATCAGATGCTCACCCGTCAACACGATAAGTTCAAAGGCAAAGTTGAAGGCTTATGGGGCGGCGATGAAGCGGGGTTTGGACTCACCTGGTGGGTTGAACGGCGCAACGGCGAATTGTATTTCGCGCACAGTGGCAGTGTTCCCGGTTACACAGCCTTTTTGCAAGGCAATCGCGACAAACGACTGGGGTTTGCCATTTTAACCAACGGCAATCGCGCCCACCCGCACCTGATTAAACTCGCAGATAAGGCATTGGATTTAATGAAAGCGAATATGCAGTAGCCGGGTCGGGAACCGTTCACCGACTCCTGAAGAACACAATGAATGTCGCCGAACTGTTACTGAGAAAATATGAAGATGCGGTTTTCCGTATTGCGCTACAGGAAGTCAAATGCGCAGGCATCAACACCTATACCTTCGGTGGACTGGATTACCTCTCGGATAAATTCGCTACTATTTTGAAGGCAAGCGGTATCGCGCAAGGCGATGTGGTCGCCGTAGTTTTGCCGCAATCTGCGGCTTTTGCTGTTGCCCATCTGGCAATCTTAAAAATCGGCGCGGTGGTATTACCGATCAAAACCTCAACAAAACTCACACACATCAAACCGATGCTCACTAAAGGACAGGCAAAGTGCTTGATTGTTGGCGATTCCAATTACAAAAAATTTCGAGGCATTCAAAATAAAACTCCTGAAATTGAAAATGTATTTATCGCCTGCGATATCGTCAGCAAAAATGATTTCGGTGAAGGATTGAGAAGTTTCTGGTTTGAAATCAATTTCGCGGATGCAAATTTTACAATTGTCGAACCACTTGTAACTCAGCCTGCTTACCTTTTTTCTGAACGCGACCCGCAGAAAAAATTCATCAAGCATCCCGTCAACTACGGAGATATTTTAAATTCACTCAATGAATCTGAAATTGAAAAGCCGAAAGCTCAGACGGTCTGGACAACCAGGGACTGGACGGAACCTGAAATTATTTTTGAGATGATTTTCAAAATGTGGGCTGGTGGCAACGCCATTGCCACCTACGATTCGACTTTCACTTTTGAGTTGCCCATAAGGGAATACTATGACCATTTAGGTTATAAAGAATACTTTCAGGATTGAATCAAAAGTCGAGAATAGTTTGATTACGCAAATGGCGCTTTGCGTTATGGCAAGATACGCCTTAAAAAATTTCCCAGGTCTCTAATTGGTTGAGTTATTTTTTCAGTGAATTTTTCATAAAGCGATGGTTGCCCACCGACATAAACTACTTCCCCTAAACTTCCCACAAGCAAAGTTATATTCAAAGTATCAAGGGTTCCTGCCTGAATTGGAAACCAATTTTTTCTAAAGGTTATAAAGCCCCGGCTTTCTATTTTTATCTTGTATAACCCTTCAGTCAGACTGGCAATTTCAAAAGCTCCTGCTTCATCCGTTTTAGTCGTAAACACTTGTTTGTTCGATAAATTTTGGATCGTAAGTTCTGCGCCAACAATCACTGCTCTACTCTGGACATAAACTGTTCCTCGAAAGGTTGCTGTCTTGATTAACACGTCCTGTTTTTCGGTTGCCCGCTCAGGTTGCGAATCGATTTGAATGGTTTTTTGAGATTGATTTGCTTTCAAGGATTGACCAAAGGCGTTTTGGTATAAAGTCAGCGTAGCGGTCAAAACAGCGGTCGCAAATTTTGAAGCCTGAAATCTTGAAAAACCTCTCACGGCTTTTGTCTCTGCGGTTATGACTGAATCATCTGCATCGCGAATCACTCTGGCGCAAAATCGCCCGCCGGTCAGTTGTACCAGCGATTCGATTTCGCGCCGGGTCATGGTTGAAAAGTTATAAACCTCTTTCTGACATTCAGAGCAGAAACGCATTCGTTCATCGCCGGTCATGCCCTCCCAATCAAATGTGCAGGGCTGTGTGACTCGAAGGTGATCGAGATTCAGCCGTCTCATCTGTCGCGATGCTCCTTTCGCCAAACTTTCTCGGCTTTTCTACAGGCGTCACAATAAACGACCTCCGCATGCGTTGGTGAATTATCGGTAATGACGCAGCCGCCTAAAACAGACAGATTCGAGTTTGGAAACGAAGTCTTTTCGGCATTCATAAAGGCTTTATCATACACAGGCATCCCGTAGTTAATTCTGGCAATGCCCAATTTCATTGTCTGGTTATGGATTTCGCACCTTGCACCGATTCGCGCGCGTTCATCCGCGTCTAAAGGTTGCGCCTCTTTTCTCTTATTCTTTCCCGTCATATGAGGATCAACAACCGTTTTTTCAGGAACGATGGTTTGAGAAGTTCGAGCAAAAAGATCGAACGCCGGTATCAGCAAAATTATCATTAACAAAACCTTTTTACGCATCACCTCTTACTCCTGCCTAAACCACTTTGTAAACTTTGCCCTTGTAAATGACAGTGACTTTTTTGCCGAGTGAAAAGTAATCGGCAAGTTGCGGTTCTTTGCCGATCAAATTAAAGAATTCGTCACTGCCGAATTTCAATTCAACCACCGGCAAGTTCGCAGTGTCTTTGTACTGAGTATCCATCCAGATTTCGTTTTGTAATCTGAAGGTCTTATCGCCAACGGTGCGAACGGTTGAGATATAATCATCCAGACGTTCGTCTTTGTCTGATTCTTTCAATTTCTTTTCGGCTTTACTATAAACCACCGCTCCTTCACCGACTCCTTTACCGGCTGCCTGTCCTCCAGGCGCACTTTCAGGTCTTCTCGAAGCAATTGATTCAACCGAAGCCAAAGCCTCAAAGCTTCGCCCCTGCTCTCTTGGCATATCACGCATCGATACTTTTACATTATCTTCGGTCACCAGATATGAAGTGTACGGCGTAACGATGCCGAAACGGGTGCCGAGCGCAATGATTTCATCTTTTAACTCTTTGTTTTCGCCATTCAAGCGAATCTGTTCCAGAAGATACCCAACTCGTCGTGTTGCCCAGAGTCTTGGCAGGAATTTGTTTTCATCCTGTTCATTGGGAAAAATCTGATTGCCGAATGTGAAGGTCGCATCGCGCCCTGCAAGCTTACCACTTAAACGAATCGTCGCATCTTTTACTGAATTCTTATAACGACCGACCAGAACGATTTGAGAGTTTTTGAACAAATCGCCAAGCGTTCGGGGATACATCAGTTCCGCTTCAACACCACCCAAATCCAACTTCAAATCGGAAAGCACCGGATAATTCACCCGCGCAAAAAAGTTCGACACCTTCACTTCAAGGTCTTCCTGTGGCTCGATGTAATCGCTCGAACCTCGATTATCTGCCGAAAGTTTATCGAGCAAATTGGTATTGACATCATAACCGACGCCGAAAGAAAACAACCGAACATTGGCTTTATTGCTGTTTGCAACATTTTTAACAATCTGTTGCACAACGGTAATCCCAACCGTTGGCAACCCATCCGTCAAAAAAACAATCATTCCCGGACGCTCGCTTGATTGAAATTGCTTGAACGCCATTACCAATGAATCGTTGATATTCGTGCCGCCTTCGGCTTGCAGATTTTCGATAAATTTCAAACCGGCTTGCTTACCATCTCTGTCGGCTTCAATCAAAGAAGCTTTCATCAAATGCTCTTCACCGGAAAACGAAATGATATTGTAGCGGTCACGCGGGGAAAGCGATTCAACCCCGAATTTCAAAGCCGCTTTGGCTTTATCTATTTTTTCACCGCTCATCGAACCCGAAGTATCCAGAACAAAAACGATGTCCTTGGCGACCCGTTCTTGCTCGCTGATATTTGATTTCGGGGAAATCAACATTAAAAAATAGCCGTCTTTTCCAGGTTCCCGATGAGTGATTAGTGAAAGACCAAAATCTTTTTCCGAAAGCGCGTAATAAAGCAGAAAATCTTTTTGCGTGTCTGTACCTGAACCTTCAAAACTTAATCGAGCCTTTCTCTCACCATCTTTTGAAACCGAGATTTTATGGGTCGGCGAATAAATATTTTTCAAATCAATCGGTGAAGTAATTTCGATACTTGCGGCAATCTCTTTAACCGGTTGTTGTTGAATACGACGCCCCGAACCGAGTTCATAACGGTAACCTACGGTTCCGCCTTCATTTTTTAAAACCTGCGAGTAGGTGAGTTCTATTTTTTTGGTACTGCGCGGCTCAATCGGAAAAACATTTGCTTGAAATAAATCTTTACCGACATATTCCAATAACCCCGGGTCAATTTGTCGGCGCACGATTTCATTATAAATCTGCCTGGCTCTGGTTTTTTCCATCACTTCGCCCGATAGTCGTTTATCGCCATCATAAATAGCAAAATCCGATAGCGAGGCGCTTTCAGGAATGGGGAAAAAATAAGACCCTTCGAGCCGATAGGGCGTATCATTCTCGAATACCTGTTCAACTTTGGTTATCGCTACCTGTGAATTTATTTTTGTCGTAATTTTAACGGATTTGATCTGTAAAACTCTGGGGATGGGCACCGGTCTTGGAGGTCTCGGAATAGGCGGGCAACGATGACATTCATCGGGTATGATGACACCTTGTCCAAATGCAGCGCCACAAAATAGTAAAATAAACGCAAAAATCCCACTGATCCTTAATTTCATCGCATATCTCCTTCCGGCGCTCTTTTTCAATGAGCAAAAAGTTCTGAACTCAACATTGACGGTTAATTTTTTTATGTTTTGCAGTCCAGGCGAATAACCGTTGTCTCAAAACGATCACATTCAAAATGAATGCGGAAGACTCACGGTATTTTATTGCTAAAATTCCAGCCCGTGCTCTGGTTGAGTCTTCCGCTATTTCTTTGAACGCGGGAAATTACAATTGCTTGCAATTTTTTTCAATTATTCAAAATATTTTTTACACACCCTGATTAACCCTCTTGTTCAGTCATCCTTAAAATTTGCTGCCCTATGCGAACCGTCGCAGAAGGGCTTGTTGTGTGATGCGCCACAACGGCAGAAGGCAGTTTTAGGCGCGCGTTTCGATTCATTCCCATCGATGCCTTTGATATGCAGGCTTCCGTGAACCACCAACGGGCCATCGGGTAAAACCTCAACCAACATTTCCACGCTTACATTTTCAGAGGTTTCGTCCACGGCATTCCTAAAATAGCTGAGCGCGCCTGATGGGCATCGTTCAACCTGTGCGATGATTCGTTCACTCGTTGCGCCCTGCATATTCACCCAAGGTCGCGCCTGCGGATTAAAAACCTCCGCGAGACCGTTGACACAATTGGTTGAATGAATACAGAGGTCTGGTTTCCAGCTTACGGTGATGTCGCCATTCGTATAATTTTTCTGCGCCACTTTCTTACCCTCTTGACCAGAAACTAATTTCAACTTCAAGGCTGATTATTTGGAATCAATCCAGGCGGTGTACCAGAGATTTGCCAGCATTTGCGAACCGACTGCCAGGCGTTTAACGACAAACTGTTTCGATTCAGGTTTGGTATTGGCAATTTCCCAACGAGCTGTTTTATCCATCTCATAAAGTGGTTTCACTTCCTTAAATGAATCCAGAAGATATTTCATGGTATCAGTGAACGGGTCTTTTAATTTAGAGGCGGCATTCACCAGCGAAGCGAAATCTTCGGCTTTGATTTGCGCTTTCACATACTCGCCTTCAAATCGCCAGTGAAGCGGTTCGCGCGTCAAATAATCCGGGTTATCGCTGCCGCTCCAGCCGTTGTAATGTATGGTTGTGTGCAAGGGATTGGCTCCGTCACCAACATAATGCCCCAGAACTCCTGCATAATAGATAATATTTTGCTCGATCTGTTCCCGCTCTCCGGCATTGCGCGGATCACGCCATAAACGGAACAGCACCTGAATTTTTTCATACCACTCAAGAATTGAATAAGGAAGATAGCCAATATCTTTCGGGTCTTTACCCTGTGCGTGTAACCAGTCGCTATATTTGTAGCGGTCATTGGGCAGGCTTAAAAAATTTTCCGGTTTATCAATGTCGATGAAGTGGTCTGGAGCATTGACCTCCCGTAATGCCGAAAACAATTGCCGGTTATCCCGCCAGCGATCCGGTTCAGGACCCAGAAATTCAAGTCTTGCGGCTGCATCTCGAAAGAATTGTGGCATATCTGATGGTAATTTTTGTGCAGCGTTGCGATTGATAAAGCGATGTCCTTCATCACCCCATCCGAATACTGACGGAACCAAGGTCAAAGTAAGCGATAGCAATACGATCTGTGTGATGGTTTTATTAGGTTTAAAATTCATTTTTCCCCCTTGCAAATATTAAAATGGCGCAGCGGAGTTTATAACGATTTTTTCCGGTTGTTAAAAGGTAAATCCGGTTATTCAATGCGGGTATTTTTCGTACAACCTTTCAAATGAACTCCTGGTTAATTCTCTTCTCCCATTACCGCTTTTTTATTATCCATAATTGATACCGTCAAACCGAAAATTATCAAAAACATAGTGAAAGCCATCAACATTCCAATGCCGGTCTGAACAACAAAAATTCGTAATCCCTTGCCTATTGAAAACGGCGCTATTCGCCAAATACCGATTAAAATACCTATAAAAATCGACAGCCATCCGCCTGCCAACCAAAACTTGAGTTTTTGGGTCTCACTGAATCGTTGAAAATTGCGACTCTCTTGTCTGGGCGTTCGTTTTATCCAACTTTTGAGCCAGAAAAATATAAACCACACTCCTAAGAATGAACTCGCATGTTGCAGGAACTTGTACAATCGCAAATCATAAGAATTAATTTTAAGAATTGAGACCTTCAGTAAGGGGATACTCTGAACTGCCAACCCTGTGCTATGAGTAAATGAATCCCAAATGCTATGAGAGCTGGCACCCAGGATGATGGCTAAAATCACCGCGATTATTTTTTGCCAGGAAAGCTGTTCAGTTTGAATTTGGGTTGGGTTTATTCGGTCGTTGATAAAGCTTGGGAGCAATTGAACCAAGGGCTTTTTAATCAGGAAATGAAATATGAATAATCCCAATAACGAAACCGGCAGGCAAAATAAAATTAGACCTTCAAGGGAATGGCTGAAATCTCTTAGCTCAGGTGAATAAACCGCATAACGGAAATCCGGTGAAAAACTCCCGATGATCAGCGCAGAAAGGGGCAATCGCTTTTTAAAAATTTTCCTAATCGGATAAATTGCAGCGGCGTGAGAAAGCGTAAACGGCATGACCTGGCTCAACAAATCAATTAATCTTCGGTATGTTCTTCTCCGTCAAAATGCAGAACCAATGTTTCCCCATCAACAATGGTCTCAAGGTGAACATCGCGTCCCCATAGTTGGTAAACATATTCGAGCGTTTTATGGGCATATTTCATATCCAATTCGACGCCTTCATAGCGATGCTTTAAATATAACTCGCGGTTGCGGTCGTAATCGCCATCTAAAACTTCAATGTATGGGAACCCGAAATTGGTCATGTTGGCGACCAGTTGATTCCGCACTTTTTCCCAACGTTTTTCCGTAATCGTCCATTCCTCTTCATCCACCAGTTCGTAAACGAACAGGTCGAGTTCTTCACATAACTCTTCGGTCAGGTAGTTGCGCAAAAAAGAAATATCATTTTCGGTTTCGCGCACCTCAAAAATTTTCTCGCGTCCTTCTCCACCTTTCAAACCGAGTTTATGGCGATCTTCTTCCGAAGGGTTATTCCAGCGCTTTTCAATATCTTCCCAGATTTTATAGCCCAGATAATAAGGATTTAATTGTCCGCGATGCGGAGACACCACACCTGAATGAAGTTCAGCAAATTCCAGATGGTCTTCATCCGGCAAATCCATTTCGCGCATAATTCTTGAATGCCAGATTGAATTATGATTCACAAAACCATTTGCAACGTAGGCGTGCTTTTCATCAACCGTTATATCGAAAACATCTTCGCAACCTTCCTCAATGGCTATAATTTCATCAGTCCTATCTTCAACCTTAAACCACAAATGAGAGGCAATATATTGCCGCAACGCCTCCTGTTTTCGGGTTAATGAAAACCCGATTTCATCATAGAACCGTTTGGCGGATGCCCCGGTAATCTCTAATTGCAAACTCTCACCCCTATCCAAGCTTTGAGTTGAAAGAATGCCAAAATTTAATAGAACTATCTGCACCGTGTGAATAAAATCTTTACTTGTTGATGAAAGCCGAATGCCTTCCTTTCCGGCATCGGCATCGGCATCAAAATACCCTCGCAAAAATGCAGAAACCACCTCTTTCGGCGAACCTAAAATCAGTTGCGGAATTTTTTTATTTCGCGCTTTATCTTCTAGGTTCAGACCAATGGCTTCCAACAATGCTTTCGATTCTCGTGAATGAACAATAACCCGGTAACGTCCGCCTTTTTCCGTAGCATCCCATTTGATTTTTGGTTGTAACCCCAATGAAGTTTGAATGACTTGTGATAGCAGTAAAGAAAGTTCCTGATCTGCGCAGGTCAAACAGATACCTGATTTGGTCTTATTGCCATCCCCAATAAAATATCCGAGTAACCAGGCTAACGATTCATCCAATGCGCCAGTTGCATTTACTCTCTTGCGTGTCGCTAATATTTTTCCTTTGTTTTCAGGATTATGAGTCGTGGCTTGTATCACCGACTCAATCACCGCATCGCTCCTTGTTACCCGTCCTTTCAGATAGCGATGAATCGTCGCCGTTGAAACGCCGGTTAATCGGGCAATATCACTCATCATTGTTGAGGGCGCAGTAAATGAACAAGGCAGTTCCGGCTTCTCTTTCGCCCAAACATTCGACCCACATTCAATGGCGACCCGGTCACCAATTTTTACATCTTTCAAGTAAGCCCAACTACCATCAGCTTTCAAAAGGCGATGTTTCAATGCGCCTTCAATGGTCATTCCTCTACGGGTGCGAATACGCAGGGTCGGGACTTTCGTTTCTTTATGGAAATCGGTTATTGAGTGGATTTCCGCTGTGCCGCCACTTGCAACTTTTATCTTGTTGCCCTGTTCGATTAACCGGTCAAAGTAGATAAATCCATTTTCAGTCAATACCAAAGCGTCTCTTGTCGCGCACGCCCATCCCTCATTCATGATCTTGGTCTGCATTTGCGGGACGAAATATTCCATCTCCTGATGCAACATCGAAATCACATCCCGCTGCCAGTCTTTTAATATCGGCGAGTTCTGCATGATGAAATAGACCAAATCTTTTTCGGGAACCTGAAGTTTGGTTTGATCATTGGCGTCATCTTCGTCGTTTGATTTGATTCCCAATTCTTCGGGTGTGAATAAATCATCGAAACGCCCCGTTGTCCTAATGATTTTTTCTTCACCTTTACCCGATTTGTCGCGCTGCTTTTTAATGTAAAAATTAGGGTCGATATGCTCTTCGATTGAAAGCACCGCATCGAGAAATTCTTCGACAACCTTGCTGCCATATTGAAACTCATACTCATTCATGCGGCGGGCGTGAATCGCCGCTTCATCAACCATCCGGCGGTTGGTGTGGGCGAAATAGGCATTATGTTTGAAGAAATCGACATGACCTAAAACATGAGCGATGACCAGTTTATTTTGCAAAATGGAATTGGTTTCGAGTAAAAAAGCGAACGAGGGATTGGAATTAATCACCACCTCATAAATTTTTGACAGACCAAAATCATACATCATCTTCATCCGATGATAGGCTTTGCCGAAAGTCCAATGTGAATAGCGACCGGGCAGCGCATATGAGCCGATCTCATACATCACGGTTGCCGGAACGATTTCAAAATTGGTCGGGTAGGGGTCTAGTCCGAATTTATTTACGGCAATATCCCAGATTTGCTCTACCGCCCGCTCAAGTTCTTGCACCTCTTTGTCTGTCATATTCAACTCCGTCGCTTTAAACTTCCACACCGCGTTTGCCGAAAAATTGTTTTAACGCCGGATAGACATCTTCTTTTTCATCAATGCGCACGCCGACGAAGCGTTCCTGATTCTTTAACCGGTCGGAAAAAATCGAAAGCAAAGCCCCCGAAGAACGCCGATAACTCGACATTCCTTCTTCGCCGATTTCCCCATAACCGAAAAGATTGCAGGTGGCAATCAATTCATCGGCAAGCCGCACGGCTTCATCATTATCCGAGTAATAATTATCGCCATCCGAGAAATGAAAGGGGTAGATATTCCAATCCCTTGGCGGGTATCTTTCGGCAATGATTTCGAGAGCGAGTTTATAAGCCGATGACACCACCGTGCCGCCCGATTCACCCTGGGTAAAAAATTGCTCTTCGGTTACTTCTTTGGCTTCGGTGTGGTGGCTGATGAAAACGATTTGAACCTGGTCATATTTGGTTCGCAAAAACCGCACCATCCAGAAATAAAACGACCGGGCAATGTATTTTTTAAACTCACTCATTGAACCCGACACGTCCATCATCGCAATCACCACGGCATTCGATTCGTAGCGGATTTCTTCTTCCCACGATTTAAATCGCAAATCCTCTTTTTTGAAATTGCCGATTTTCGCTTCGCCGGTTTCGCGCGCATTACGTTTGATGTTTTCGTATATCGAACGCCGTTTATCGAGGTTCGCCATAATCCCCGAACGGCGAATTTCCGTAAATTTAGTGGTCTTTGATTGCACGGCGGTCTTGGCTTTTTCTTCGAGATACGGCAGGTGTAAATCTTCAAAAACCAGTTTGGCTATCTCATCAATTTCGACATCAGCTTCGTAATAATCCTGTCCGGCTTGATCGCCTGCCTGCGGGCCGCGACCCGCCCCTTGCCCTTGTCCGCCTTCGCGGGCAATGACATCGCCAACATTTGAATTGCCGTCTCCGGTGCCCACCTGTTTTTTCTTGCGGTAGTCAAAACGGAATTTATATTCATCAAGCGAGCGAATGGGTACTTTTACGACTCGTTTTCCATCCGAAAGAATGATTGATTCATTGGAAACGATTGAACCGAGGTTTTTCTTTATCGCGTCTTTTACGCGAGCCTTATGCCGTTCCTGATCTATTTGCCCTTTACGTTGCAGCGACCAATCATTACGTTGAACAGCCATAATGTTTTCCTAAAATGATGCCCGCACATTCAAAGGAACGTGCGGGCTTGTTAATGGAGACAAACCGGCACTGCTGCTACCTTGACAGCAGCGTACCGACATAATTGAGAAGTTCGTTTGCGCTATCCACGGTGTAACCGTGATGAGTAACCAGGCGGTCAATCACCTCATTAATACGGCGCAACTGGTCTGCGTCCGGCGTTTTGACAGAGGTTGTAATTTTTACAACATCTTTCAAGTCGGCAAAAATTTTCTTCTCAATCGCTTCTTTCAAACGCTCGTGAGATTGATATTCAAAGGGCTTTCCTTTCCGCGCATAGGTCGAAATGCGGATTAAAATTTCCTGGCGGAAAGTATTTTTGGCATTTTCACTGATGCCGATTTGCTCTTCGATAGACCGCATCAATTTCTCATCCGGTTCCATCTCTTCTTCAGTAATCGGGTCTTTCATGCGTTCTTTGTTGCAATAGGCTTCGACGTTATCGAGATAATTATTGCAAAGCCCACGCGCCATCTCCTCAAATGAATAGACAAACGCCTTTTGCACCTCTTTCTTGGCAATCTCATCATATTCGCGTCGCGCCTGCGAGATGAGATTCAAATAACGCTCTTTCTGGTCAGGAGAAATTCCGGTGTGCTGGTCGAACCCGTCTTTGATTGCCCTCAGCGCATCAATCGGCGAAATGAACTTCACGTTATCTTTCACCAGAGCATTCGACAAACGGTTGATAATATAACGCGGGCTGATGCCATCCATTCCCTCGCGAATAGCTTCCTCCTGCAATTCGCGAACGTCTTTTAACTTGAATCCTTCAACATCTTCGCCGTCATAAAGTTTCATCTTTTTGACAATGTCGATATTGGCGCGTTTGGGTTCTTCAAGTCGCGTCATCACGGCAAACATTGCCGCAACCTTCAAGGTATTCGGTGCGATGTGAATGTTTTTCAAAACTTCAGATTGATTCAAAAGCTTTTCATAAATCCGCTCTTCCTGAGTGACCTTCAGGTTATAGGGAACCTTAATCATGATGATGCGATCTTGCAGCGCTTCGCTTTTGCGATTTGCCACAAACGAACTGTATTCATTTTCATTGGTGTGCGAAAGAATCGCTTCATCGGCATAAATCATCGCAAACCTGCCGGTCTTGATGCTCTGTTCCTGACTGAGGGTGAGCAGGCTATAGAGAAACTTCTCATCGCAATTATGATTGACAAAACCATTAGCGATGTAAGTGTGCCCTTCGGGAACACAAAAATCCCAGAGGTCGTCATATCCTTCGCTGATGTCCTTAGCTTTGTCATAGAAGAAATAGGTGTCTATGCCTTCGTGAATATCTACAGGAATATCAACAAAAGGCTTAATCGCATCAACAACGGATTGCGCTGCGGCATAAGAAGGAACCGCCGCACCGCTGGAAAATCGCCAAAGCTGTTCATAATTGGTATCGCCAATAATTTGCCGAACCCCTTGCCGTTGATGATAGGTTACGCCGGTCGTAGCCTGCGCGGTTGCCGCAAACGCTTTCAAACCTGAATGCAAACCCGCCCAATGGGGCTGAGTATTTGGCAAACCGTCGCGGTGTGCGGTGCGTTTTTTTTCTAACAACCGTTTGGCAGCATTCTGCTTCTGAGCGATGCCAAAACCGATTTCACGAATAAAAATTTCCGCGTTTTTGCTGTCAATTTGTACAGCAAAGTAGTCGCGTTGGTATTTTTGATTAAATACCTTTTGGCGTTTGGAAATTATCCCGTAATTTAACAACAGCAACTGCAATTGCTCGGCAAGAATTTCACTAGCCGTCGTGCAACTAATCAAATTGGTCACTGTTCCATCCCCATCAAAGTAGGCTCGCAGAAACGCTGAGACAATTTCTTTTGGCGAACGACGAATAATTTGCGGGATATGTTTTTCGTTGGCGCGGCGACCAGTCACTCCAAAGTTGTGGAATAGTTCAACCAGTTCGTGATTCCAGATGTGCCACCTTCCAGTTCCGCCGGAAACCAGATTCAGTCCAAGAGCGGCAGCTATCTTTTGTAAATCATCGGCGACTTCGGGGCTTTGGTTGGAGATACCGATTCCGTAATCTTTCCCTCGTTCGCCTTTCAGGAACCAGCCTTCGGCAACAAAGTAGCCAAGCAATTTGGCTAAATTA
The DNA here is from genome assembly GCA_040754075.1 of Acidobacteriota bacterium. Classification (NCBI taxonomy): domain Bacteria; kingdom Pseudomonadati; phylum Acidobacteriota; species Acidobacteriota bacterium. The sequence continues at coordinate 16,109 of JBFMDH010000042.1, read as the reverse complement.
TCATCCATGAATTTCGGGAATGTCTTCTGCAATTTTCTGCAATCATTTGGGAAGTATGCCTCCAATGCAGGCGACACCTTTGCCCAAAGGCTATTACGGCTCAAGCAAATTTGTTCTCCCGATACAATATCTTTTAGGGCTTTCCAATCCAACTTACCTGACTCGTCGCGCACCAATACCCGGTGCTCCAGAGCGCCTTCAATCACATAACCTTTTTGAGTTCGCAAGCGAATAGTCTTTGCTTTGCCGTTGTAAATAATGTGTGAAGTCTGTTGCACGCCGAACCGGGTCTGCAACTTCATCTCAAAAGCGAAGTCCTGATGATGCACAGGCGTAGTTGGAGCAATCTCGCCAATCTGTAATAACCCCTGTTCGGTGGCGATGTAGGCATTCGGCGTCACGCATTTGAGCATTTCCACGAATTCCATTAACCCGCGATTGGCGATATTCAATTCACCATCGAAGCGATAAGCCCGCGGGTCTGATTCGACACCGACTTCGCCAATGGTTGACAGGTCGATTGACCCTGTGAGTTCGGTAATATCTTGCGATTTTGGATCCGATGGCGCGAATGTGCCGATGCCGATTCTCTCTTTTTCCGAAAAGATAATCCGGTGAACCAACATATCTTCATGCCGCCCCTTATAAACATTCTCAAGGTTATAGCGACATTGTGGGCAAAGTTCACCTTCGATATAGATGCCGTAGTGTTTGGCAATTTCAGGCCGCAGTTCCGCAGGAATCAAATGCAGCGGTTCTTCATGCATTGGACAATCTTTAATGGCAAAAATCGCCCCCTTTTCAGTGCGGGTATATTGCTCCAATCCGCGTTTTAACAGCGTCACAATCGTCGATTTACCGCCGCCAACCGGTCCCATTAACAGTAAAATACGCTTACGGACTTCCAACCGCTGTCCCGCCGATTTGAAATATTCGACAATCCGTTGGATCGGCGCTTCGATGCCAAACAACTCTTCACTGAAAAAATTATATCGGATGATTTCATCTCTCGAACCTTCATTTATCTTTTCAAAGCCGGCATCCAAAATCATGTCACAGATTCTTGCGTGCGATAATTTTGCAAGAATCGGGCTTTGGGAAATCAATTCAAAATAGTCTCTGAAGGTTCCTTGCCAGGCCAATTTATCTCGGTCCCGACGATGCGCTTCTAGCAATTCACTGATATTAAGTTTACCTTCGCCCATAATACACCTCCGTCCCGTTTCTGGGGTCAGAAGCCGCTAACTTCACGGGGCAAACAGAGTCACGGCTTTAATCGTTCTTGCCTAAGAGAAGGGATTTATTCAACCACCTAAACCAAATTTATTCTGGCTGGATTATAGCACGCCACGCAAGCCCATCTGTCAACCTCCTGCAAACTGATTTTGTTCGAGTACAACGCGGGGTTTAATCTTTTCACCTTCCACATCATATTCACAGATGGCAAGCAAACGGTTTTGCTTATCACACGCCCGAATAAAAATCTCTTCGGCTCCACTTTCCCATTGGTTTTTCAAAACTTCTTTTGGCACAACAACCTCCCTTCCATTTAATAAAGGAGGAATTGCCGATTCATCAAGAACCCATTCCGGCAAATGACTCACCGTTTCAGATGGTGATTTTAAAATCAAGGTTCCATTACGCTTTCTTGCCTCCACCTCATCGAGCGTTAAACTGTCCTGCAATTCAAAATCGCCAACAGCCGTTCGTTTTAATGCCGCAAGGTGTGCGCCGGTTCCAAGTTTCTCTCCCAGGTCATGCGCCAATGTCCTGATATAAGTACCCGATGAGCAGCGCACGAATATATCGAACTCTCTGGTGCCATCCGGGTTGTTTCTGATTTTTTCATCCATTAATTCCATGTGAAACACTTCAATTTTAACAGGCGCTCTTTCGATTGTTTTTCCGGCTCTGGCAGCTTTATGCAAAACCACGCCTTCCACTTTTTTAGCGGAAAACATAGGAGGTATCTGCATTTGAATGCCAATCATTTCTTTCAAGGCGAGCTTGATTTCATCCGTTCTCAACGCATCGGATGATTGAAAAGGTGTAATAGGTTTCCCGGTTAAATCCTGCGTATCGGTGGCAAACCCTAAACGAACGGTTGCCTCATAGGATTTATCTAATCCCACGAGAAATTGTACGAGTCTTGTCGCTTTGCCAACACAGACCACCAACACGCCTGTGGCGAAAGGGTCGAGCGTTCCGATATGCCCGATTTTACGGGTCTCCAAGATGCGCCGGAGTTTGGCAACCACATCGTGAGAGGTCCAGCCTTCCGGCTTATTGATAATTAATGAACCCTCCATAGCTGCAATAAAGAGTAGAGAAAAAATTATTTTGGAGCAATAGGGATGTCTTTTTTCGTGGTCACAGGTTCCCCCGCTTCCTTGAGGTGAGAAATCGAGTTGTATAAACGTAACGCCAGTTTTCCTTTTTTACCGAGTGTCCTATCGAACTCATATGCAGTAACCGAACAGTTGGCAATATCTTCTTTCCGGTCATCTGCAAGAATTTGTTCTTCAGATAATCGTTCAAACAGGTAACGGAAACAATTCACTATCACCTGATGCGCAACGATTAAAACCCGTTCGCGGCGATATTCGCGGGTAATCGTATCAATGACACTGCGCAGCCGCAGAATCACATCACACCAGCTTTCGCCCCCCGGCGGTCGATAATAAAATTTGCCGAGCAAAGTCCGAGTCTCAGCCTGCTCAGGGTAAAGTTGATGAGCGCCATTTTTAGTCAGGCGGTCGAATATCCCGAATTCTTTTTCACGCAACCGTTCATCAATGACAAAAGAAATGTCTTTGATGTCGATACTTGAATTCGCCAAAACCAGATTCGTGGTTTCGCGGGCGCGAAGGTAAGGAGAGGTTAAAATCACTGTCGGCTTTTGCTTATCAGGAAGCGTGGCAAACCATTTACCGAGGGCGATGGCTTGCCGTTCACCAAGTTGCGAAAGCGGCACATCAATCTCACGATGCGCCAGATTAATGTATAAATCGCCCTGAGCTTCTGCCTGATCTCTGGCGATATTACCGGCGCTTTCACCGTGCCTTACGAGCCATATCACGTTCGGCCATTTTTGCGGGTTTTTATTTTCGCGCGCCATCTACTGCTGCCTCAGTTTTTCATCAAGTCCGGTTAGCGACCCATTTAGTTTTTTATAAAGCACTTCGATTTGAGTTTTTCTAACCTTTGCGGTCGGCGCTGTCGAATCATAACTCGCGATATAAAAATCCAGAGCATTTTTTTCGTCGCCAACATCTTCAGTAACCACCGCAAGGTGCCAAAAGGCATTCTTCCTTTCAGCACTCGGCAAAAAAACTTCAACAGCTTTGGTCAAGGCTCCGATAGCTGCACGCTTTTCACTCTTTTTATACAATGCCCAACCGAGCGCATCATAAGCTCGCCCTGAAAATACCGCTCGCCTTCCGTCCCTATCGAGAATCGGCGCATCGCGCATCGAATTATCCGGTTCGGTGGCGCTTTCGGCTAACGCGAGTCCACGTCTCGCCAATTGTTCCGCAGCATCAAGCGCGATATTGGCTTCGGTAAGTTTCCTGGCAACCCAAACCATACGAAATGCCTGACGACCGTCATCAAGTGAAGTGAATGTCGTAATCGCCTTTAATAACTCGGTCATTCCGGGAAGCGTCGCATCCGCCCCGGCATTGAGCGGCGCATTCGGGTCATCTTTGGCTTCAGTTGTTTTGCGCGGACGGGTGACGTTGGTTAAATCTTGCTGAACGGGTTTATTGGCATTCGCGCTCGCTTTACCAGACGATGAGTTTTTTTTCTGTCCCGCCTGTTTTTTTGCGTCCGTAGCCATTTGAACAAATTTATCGATTCGTCCCAATGCCTCGGCAAGTTTGAATTGCAAAGCCGTCGTCGGGCTTTCGTTTAAAAACAAAACCGCTTGTCTTTCGCGTTCAATCAATAAATCGAGGCGTTGTGAACGCGCCTTGGCAACCCCGCCAAGCACGGTTTCAAATTCGCCTTCATTAGTAACGGTAAAATTCTTTTTCATCACCTCGATGGCTTGATCATAGCCATCAACCATCATAAATCCTTTGACGACCTCGAAATTCAAGGTCGCAAATTGTCCGAGTTGTTGGGCTTGCAGAATGGTTGCGAGCGCATCACCGAATTTTCCTTCCTGTGCATCAGCATTGGCTTTGGCAATAAATGCCCAGGCGAATCGCGGCACCAGTTTTGCCGCCTGTTCAATAAACGGTCGCGCCTGCGCCGGCTTCTTTTTATTCAAATAGAAAAATGCCTGTTGCAGCATGATCGAATAATTGTTCGGGTCATATTGCAAAGCCATTTGCAACATTCGATTTGCCTGACTCTCCTGCCCCTGAGCCAGTAAGGTAATCGCCAGTCCTCCGGTTGCCTCTGCGTCCTCGGCTTTGATTTTCAAATGCCTGCGGTAAAAATCCGCCGCCCTTTCATAGTCGCCAAAGGCGCGTGATAAATGCGCGATACCGAGATTGGCATATTCATCATTGGGATCAAGTTCAATTGCCTTTTCAAATTCCGCCAACGCATCATTCAATCGTAAATTGATGAGGTAAGCATTGCCGAGCGCATTATGAACGCGATGATCCTGTGAAGCCAGTTTTACCGCCTGTTCCATTACCCGTACAGATTCCAGTGGCGCTTCGATTTGCACATAAAAAAAGCCGATTTGCACCAAACGGTTGGCGTCGCTCTCAAAACGTTTTTCAAAGGCTTTCATCAAATCAACCGACTCTTCTCGATACCCAAAAGCGCTCATAGCGACGGGCATCGGAAAAATAAACTGGTCGAATAATCTATCGGTGATGGGTTCAGGGGCGTTTCGCAGCACCGCTTTAAAATCTTTGGCGGCGAGTTCCGGGCTGCCCTCCCTTAACGATTGTTCGCCCCGCAAGGCATACTCGCGCATCAACAGTTCCCGCGCCTGTCCTTCGACCGGATTCCCTTTTTGGGCATTGATAAATTTTTCAAGCGCCGCGATACGTTCCGGTGCGGTTGGCAAGGCGCGAATTTTATCTAAGGCATCGGGACTGGAAACATCCAACGTCACCGTATCGACCGGCGGTTTTTTAACCGTAGTGGTTGCCGGTGCTTTGGTCGCGGGTTTGGTCGCGGGTTTGGCAGGCGGTTTCGCCGCAGGTTTTGCCTGCGGCTTTGATGCGGGTTTAGTTGCTCCTTTTTTATTTTGAGCGACTGAAATAAAACCCGTGAAAACGATTATCATCCACAAAATAGCGGATAAAACTTTTTTGCTGGAAAGGCTCATTTCTTTATACATCCTGAATACTATTTATCCTGCACAGGCAATACCCGTCCAACCCGATTTGAGGGCATTTCGACGCCAAGGATTGAGGCAAGTGTCGGAGCAATATCCGAGGGCGCGCAGTCGATTGAAAAACGTCCTTTTTGAACGGATTTGCCCCAGAAGATAATCGGCACATGGGTATCATAGTTGTATGGTGAACCGTGTGTGGTTGGCAATGTGCCTTCCATAAAAAAATAAAATGGTTTGGCAATAATCCAGACATCGCCTGAACGTTTGCGATTGAATCCGTTCATCACCCGCCGACCAATGGGCGTGGTCGGCAAGTCGCCTTCTGTAATTTGGGTGCGCGTGAAAAAATTCACCACACCGGGCACGGTGATTGCAGCTTCACCGGCGCTTCGCTCAACTTCGGACGCATCAGCTTTATATTGAGCGATAACTTTCGGGTCGAGATAAAGCTGGTCATTCACAAAAGCCTGTACCCATTTCCCTTCACCAAATTTTTTGGTCAAGGCTTTGTTCACCGTTTCAATCAACCGGGTGCCGGGAATGCGGTCGGCATCAAAGCCGACGGATTTGGCATATTCAGGGACAGGACAAACGCCGTGGTCGCCGGTAACGGCAATCACGGTGTTGGCGAGTCCGACTTTGCGGTCAATGAAATTCAACAATCCGGCGATAGTTTGATCGAGTCGAATATAGGTATCGACAATTTCACGGCTGTCGGGGCCAAATGCATGACCGATTAAATCAGGTGAAGAAAAACTGACGCTCAATAAATCGGGGTACTCGTCCTCGCCCAATTTCTCTGCGTCAATTGCCGCTTCGGCAAATTCTGCGAGATGTTCCGATGCATAAGGCGAATATTCAAATGCCGAATAAAACTTGCCGGTCGGTTTAGCTTCTCCGGCATTCATCGCATAGGGAAATTTATCTCCGAGCGGCGATTTCTGTATCGGCAGATTTTGCGACTGCGCTCGGCTGTAGATTTCCGGCTTCGCAGAAAGTTCCCATTTCATATTGAAATATTTATCCGGGCGGGTATTGGTGTTGAACGCTTTGACCCAAGCCGGAAGTTCGCTTGCATAATAATCACTGGTGATAAATGTCCCGTCGCTGGCTTGATACCAGAAAGCGCCGTTCGGCTTTTGTCCGCCGGGTAAAATGGCGCTGCGGTCTTTTTGCGAGACTGCGATGACCTTCGATTTGAAATTATTCGACAAGCGTATCTGGTCGCCGATAGTGGTGCCGATTAACACTCTTGGACTGAAAGAACCTGGGGTTTCGGATATGCCTTTCATCGTAACCGAACGGGCATTGAGGTCGGAAACCATCACACGATTTTTTCCGGTTTCACGGTCGAACCAATTATTGCCGACAATGCCGTTTTGCGCGGGAACCGAACCGGTAAAAATCGAAGCGTGTCCCGGCGCGGTATAAGTTGGCACATAATCATAATTGGCATTGGTAAAAAACGCCCCGCCTTCAATCAATCGGCGAAACCCATCTCTGCCCAAAAGGTCTGCAAACCGTTCGAGAAAATCGTAACGGAACTGATCAACGACAATCACCAAAACCAGTTTCGGTTTAGCCGAAACGACTGTAGAGGCTCTTTCATTGGCTCTTCGATTTTGGGTTGCGAGTGAAAAATTGGAAACAACAAAAAGCGTGATGAGCAGTAAGCTAACCAACGAGGCGTAAGTTTTTTTATTCATCATCTATCCTGAATTTGAATTTAAATGATTAGCGATTAACCGTAATTCACCGATGCTTGGCATGTCAACCTGACGCCACTTGAATCAAACGGTGATGATTCATCGTTGACGGGTTGCGGATTTGACTCTTACACTTTTTGACCTGTAATGACGTTTTAAGGAATTTTTCGTTCTTGAAGTCCGCATCCCATTTCAAGTTTCAGCAGGTAGCATTCGATGAAACGCATAATTTCAATCAGCCTTTTTCTTCTCATCTGCGTTTATCAAGTCACATCTCAGTTGGCTTTTGGTCAATCAACTGAGCAATCGATAAAACTCAGCACCGAACTCGTGGTGCTTGATGCGCAGATTATCAATAAAAAAACCGGAGTGAGCATTGCCGACCTGAAAAAAGAAGAGGTGACGATTTATGAAGACGGCGTAAAACAGGAAATCACCCATTTCAGCCAAGATTTATTGCCGCTATCGATTTTAATCGTCATCGATACCAGCGGGAGCGTCTGGGACATCATCAAGGAAATGGGCGATGAAACCATCGAAGCGTTGAATCAATTAAAAGAGAGTGATGAGGTCGCGGTGATGGGAACAGCTTCACGGACAGAGTTAATTCAGGGTTTCACCACCGACCGCAAGTTGATTGGCGAGAGAATTCAAGCCATCGATAAAAAGAGTTTGGGACGCGATGGCATTTTACTGCACGAAGCGTTGTATCAAGCCGCTTTGTTGTTTAAAAATGCCAGTAATCCCGCGAGTCGTCGCGTCATTCTGGTGGTTTCCGATAATCTTTCAACGCAAAAACTCGGACAGGGACATTCCGAAAAAGAGGCGCTCAACGAAATTTACGAATCGGGGAGTGTCGTGTGTGGAATTAATGTTTCAAGTCTCAACGAAACCATTTTGAAACTCGACCCATTCTTTTATGCGATGAAACCTTTTTTATTTCGCGGCGACATAAAGAAGTACGCGGAAAAAACCGGCGGCATCGTCAGCAAAACCGGGAAAAAAGAGATTAGCGAAAAACTGGCAACCCTGATTAACCAACTCCGCAACCGTTACGCCATCGGCTACGTTTCAACCAATACCCAAAAAGATGGCAAGTATCGCAAGATTAAACTGCAACTTTCACCCGATGTCGAAAAACGCGAAGGGCAGGTCGGAATCGTTACAAGAAAGGGATATTACGCAAGTAAAGCTAAGGATATATCAACACTAAAATAAAAAAGAGGGCAGAATTAATTGCCCTCTTTGATTTCCAATCTCAACAAAATGTAAGTCTTTAATCTTCCTCAACAACCTTGATGCGGCCTTCTTCCTGAGCTTTCTGAACGATTTTTTGAGTCAGGGAAGCCGGGACTTCATCATAATGGTCGAGTTCCATCGTATAGGAACCGCGCGCGCCAGTGATGGAATTCAAGGTTGATTGATAGCTGAGCATTTCCGACAGCGGCACCTGCGCTTTGACAATCGCGTTGTTGCCCTTTGAATCCATACCCTGAACGCGACCGCGACGCGAGTTGATGTCTCCGAGAATATCGCCGGAATTTTCCTGCGGCACGGTGATTTCCACATTCATCACGGGTTCAAGCAACACGGCTTTCAATTTCTCTTTCGCCTGACGAAACGCTTTACGACCGGCAATCTGAAATGACAAATCGTCCGAGTCAACCGAGTGATATTTGCCGTCAATCAATTCGACTTTGAAATCCACCACAGGATATCCGGCAATTGCGCCGAGCGCCGCCGCGTCTTTAATTCCCTTTTCAACCGCCGGTCGCCAGTTTGAAGGAATCGAACCGCCGAAAATTTTATCGACGAATTCAAAACCGCTGCCTCTCGGCAAACCTTCAAATACACAGGTGGCTTCGCCAAATTGTCCGCGCCCGCCGGATTGCTTTTTGTGGCGACCGACAACCTCGGAGCGCCCTTTCAAGGTTTCAAGGTAGGCAACTTTCGGCGGATGCAATTCGACTTCAACCCCGTAACGTCGCTTCAATTTGGTCACCGCAGTTTCAATGTGAATTTGCCCGGTGCCGGAAAGCAAAAACTCTTTGGTTTGCGGGTCTCGCGAAAATAACAGCGCCTGGTCTTCTTCCAACATCTTGTGAATCGCCTGTGAAAGTTTATCTTCGTCGTTTCGTGATTTCGGTTCGATGGCAAAAGAGATTGCCGGGGTCGGCAGTTTCACCGGTTCATAAGCAATCGGGGTTGCCTTATCGCAGAAGGTATCGCCGGTTACGGTCTCTTTTAATTTGGTTACTGCGACAAGATCACCGGCTTTGGCTTCGCCAATTTTTTCAAGAGTTTTCCCTTGAATGGTATGCAGCGGACCTAAACGTTCCTGAGTATTTTTGGTGATGTTGTATACCGTGGCATCCGATTTCACGCTTCCCGAATAGATTTTGAATACGGTGATGCGCCCGGCAAACGGGTCAGCAATGGTTTTAAACACATAAGCTGAAAACGGCGCAATGTCTTTGACTTCGCGTTCAATCTCTTCGCCGGTGTCCGGGTGTTTGCCTTTGGCGGCGCCGAGTTCATCCGGTTGCGGAACCAATTCGACAATCGCATTCATCAATGCCTGAATGCCGATGTTTTGTGTGGAAGAGGCGCATAAAATCGGAAAGATTCGCCGTTCTTTTACGGCTGAATGAATTCCGGGAATCAAATCCTCATCGCTCAGGGTGCCCTCTTCAAAATATTTTTCCATCAATTCTTCGGAAGCTTCAGCAACCACATCAATAATTTTTTCGCGAGCAGAATTTGCCGCGTCTACCAACTCGGCAGGAATATCTGTGGGCTTGCCATCTGCCAGGTAAGCCTTCAAATGAATCAGGTCGATGACGCCTTTAAAATCATATTCTTTACCAATCGGAATTTGCAGTGGAACCGCCCGGCGTCCCCAGATTTCAATGACGTTATTTACCGCTGATTCAAAATCGGCGCGTTCTTTGTCGAGTTTATTAATGATAATCAAACGCGGAATGACCATTTCCTGGGCGTAACTCCAGGCTTTTTCGGTTTGGACTTCAACGCCACTGGTGGCATCAACGACAACGAGAGCGGCATCGGCGGCGCGCAGCGCGGTTTTGGTTGCAAGTATGAAAGCAGCGGAACCTGGTGTATCGATAATGTTTAATTTTTTGCCGTTCCATTCGCAATGAGCCAGCGAACTGTAAATCGTCATTTTACGCGCGATTTCATCTTCGTCGTAATCAGTGATGGCTGAACCATCATCCACGCGACCCAGTCTGGGAGTCGCGCCGGAGTCAAAAAGCATCGCGGACACCAGAGAAGTTTTCCCGCAGTGTCCGTGACCTACAATGCCAATATTTCTAATATCCTTTGTGTCGTACACCTTCATAGGGCTGTTCCTTTCGTCGAATGAGTTTTCGTAAAATTGCCAATTAGAGAGCAATATCTTGATGACTGCAAAGCGCTATTCATATCTCGGATTCAAGGTTTTTTCAAGGCAACTAAATAGTCTGGAGTCAAGCGTCAGGTGTCCGGCGTCGGGTTCAGGATTGTTGAAAATGTCATTATTCTTTGCAGGCATCCTGTAACTTTGCTCACAAACTGCACATCTGGAAGCGGGGGGATAACTTACCAAATCACACCGGACACCGGATTTCAGACCCGGAACTATTTTCCCAATGGCGTAAAACTTCTCGCCATGCGGTCTGTGAGATTACGTATGGTGTCGAGCACCCCGCGTTTCCCGGTAAAGCGCAACACCCAGACCGAATCACCTTCCTGAATATAATAAAAGGCGCTGGCGGTTTTGCGACCGCTGTCGGTGCTGAAAAAAGCAAAGCGCATCCCATCATATTTTCCTACGTCGAAATGTTCGGTCGAGACTCGTTCAAATCCAACCCGATAGATGCGCAGGTTTTCCTGCTCGGTATGAACTTTTCCGGTCAGCGTTTCACCATTCAGTTTTTCTTTGGTGATTTTTAATAATCCTTCGCTACGGTCTCCGTAAACAAATTCCGTACGGGAACGCCCGACCGCATCATCATAGGTAACGGGTTTCCAATCGCCGATGAGCGTAATTTTAAATCTTCCCGCCGCATCTTTAAATTCGCTGGTGGGTTCCTGTGCAGCAACCGGTATGGCAAATAACAAGATTAAGGCTAAACACCACAACTTCCTGTTTTTCATACAACCTCCACACAATAAAACTAGGCTGGAATATAAAATGATTTAATGCGAGATGAAATTATCTCTTAAATTTTTTCAATTGAATAGAGCACCAGTTGAATCTCAGGGTATGCCAATCCTAACTCGGCTCCGGTAGTTTGCCGGACAAATTTCATGCCGATTTTTTTCATGATGTTTATTGACGCGATATTTTCAGGGTAAGCAATCGCAACCAGTCGGTTAATCTTCAGATTTTCAAAGCTGTAATCTAAAACTCCGCTCGCGGCTTCTGTGGCAAACCCTTGCCCCCAGCAACGCCTGGCAAGCCACCAGCCGATTTCTATCTCGCCGGTGTTTGCCAAATACTGTATGCCGCTATGACCGATTAATCGGTTGGTTGATTTTTCAATCAATTTCCAGAATGAAAACCCCAGGGTGCGATAATTTACTATTTGCTTAGCAATCCAGCTTGCGATGCGCGCATCATCCCAAACCTGACCATTGCCGATGAATCGCATCACTTCGGGGTCAGTGGCAATGTAGCGAAATTCGGATGAATCATCGGGGTGCCAGGTTTGTAACCATATCCGACTGGTTTCAATGACCGTCATCTCATTCACCGATTCGCGAGAAGGGCTTGACTATGAGTAACAATCAGTTTTGTTTAAACTGAATAAACCTGAACATCGCCGGGGTTTCGCAGCATTTTATTGACTTCTCCGAGGTGCAATTCTTCTTCGGCGACCATTTGCCGCGCATATTCTTCGAGGATGATTGATTTGTCATGCACCAACTTGAGAAGCTTTTTGTAAAGCAATAGCCCTTCTTTTTCCATAGCGAGCGATTCAAGCAGAATGTCGTTAATTTCGTGTTGATGGGTTTCCAGTAATTTGCCCACCTTGAGCGATGGGTGTTCGCCGAGATGGGTAATAAATTCTCCGGCTTGATGGGCGTGCAGTAAACAGGTATTCGCTTCCGTTCGACACCACTGCACAATCGGAATACGATTGGGTCCAAAAATCATCAGCGAGTAATGGGTGTATCTCACGACACCTGCAAGTTCCATTTCTAAAATTTCATTCAATACGCCAACGACTGCCGGTTTATCAAAATCGTTATCAAACATTGTCCCTCCCAAAATCTATGACCTGAAAACTAGCCCAGTAAGGTTAAACCATGAGAATGGGCGTGCAAATCTCTGTCTAACCTAGAAGTTTTTTGTGAGGCGGGGAATGATTCTCCGGTCATCTCATTAAATACCTTTTCGACTTGTTCGGCTAACGTTCCGTTAGAAACGTAACGCGCAATTTGCCTGTTCGCCTTTAACTGGTCGCTGATTTGACCGACTGAATCTTTAATCTGTTGCGCCGACTTTTTGCCATTTACCAATTTGCCAACCGCTTCACGCAATGAAGCGAAAAAGGCTTGCTGGTCATTTAATAAGCTTTCGGTTGCGAACATCCCGTGCCCAGGGCAGATAGTTTTCGCGCCCAGTTTTTTTGCGGCATCGAGTGTGGCAATCCATTTTTCGACGTGACCATCGCCCGTGTAGTTATAGGGACCGTTTACGCAGACATCACCGGTAAACAGGATTTTTTCTTTGGGAAGCCAGGCAACCGCATCGCCATTGGTATGCGCAACCCCCAGATGCATTAATTCGACGCGATGTTTACCATCATCAAAAATCAATTCCTTGGGAAACAGCAGAGACGGCGGTTTGAGTTTTGTATTGGTTAAATCTTTCCGCTGTTTGGCGGTCTCTTCCCAACGACCCGGCGCATTACCGAACAATCCGGTTTCATATTTCTTCATATCATCAAGTACCCCGATATGGGCAAGCGGCGTCGCGCCCTGCTCCACCCACAGTTGGTTGGCATAAGCGTGGTCGCCGTGATGATGTGTGTCAAATGCGAACCGAATCGGTTTGTTGGTGATGGCGCGAATTTTCGGAATGATGATTTCCGCGCCGGATGGAAAATTGGCATCAATCACCAGCACATAATCTTCAAAAACGATCCAGCCATTGTTGCAATGGGTTAAAACGATATTGCCTTCATGAAAATAGACATCGGTTGCCAAAGTTTCGACTTTGCCGACTTCACGGGGATTGGCTTTCGCCGGTTTCACAACTGACTCCGAATCGGTGGCTGCCATGCCCAAAAGCGCAGCGCCACCCACCAACATATCTCTTCTGCTCACCTTACACATAAATGAACCTCCCGGTTTTCGAGTAAATAGATTTACCGCAAATCACCCAGTACCGCGCGTTGTTGTTCAATCAACTTATCAATGCCAATGGTTGCCAGTTCAATCAATCTGTCCATTTGAGGTTTATCAAAAGGTTTGGATTCGGCGGTTCCCTGCACCTCAACAAATTTTCCCGTGCCGGTCTTCACCACATTCATATCAACTTCGGCTTGTGAATCTTCTTCATAAGCCAAATCCAGCATCGGCTCGCCCTTGATGATGCCTACGGAAATTGCCGCAATATAATCGGTGACCGGTATGGGCGCAGCAATTTTCCCGTCGTTATAAAGTTTTCTAAGCGCAAACACCAACGCCACAAAAGCCCCGGTAATTGAAGCGGTGCGGGTGCCGCCATCTGCCTGAATGACATCGCAATCGATATAAACGGTACGTTCACCCAGGCGGTTGAATTCAACCACGGAACGCAATGAACGCCCGATTAATCGTTGAATTTCCTGTGTGCGACCGGAAAGATTGGCGCTGCCACGCCCTTCACGTTGCGTACGATTTTCTGTGGCTCTCGGCAACATCGAATACTCTGCCGTAACCCAACCTTTGCCGCTGTTCCTCAGAAAAATCGGCACCCGCTCATCAATCGAAGCGTTGCAGATTACCTTGGTTTCGCCCATCTCAATTAACACGGAACCTTCGGCATATCGGGTATAGCTCGGCGTGATTCTGACATCTCGCAAGGCATCATAACTGCGACCATATTTTCTCTTATAACTCATAAACTCCCCAGTACAATCGTCTCTAACGATTCAATATTTCTACCTAAAAAAATTTCTGCAACGCGACGGAAACGAACCGCCGAATCGGTAACATAAAATTGCTCTATGCGCGGTTCATCGCTTTTCCGCACAAGCTGCTTCTCTTCTAACATCTGCGCTACCACCTCTGCAACTGCTTCGCCGGAATCAATCAATGAAACTTCGTCGCCCATAATTTTTTGAATGGTATGGCGAAGAATCGGGTAATGTGTACACCCAAGCACCAGGGTATCAACCCGGCTGGCAATGAAATCCGCTAAATACTCTCTGGCGACCTGTTCGGTGACCGCATGAGTTGCCCAACCTTCTTCGGCAAGCGGTACAAAAAGCGGACAGGCGCGCGCGGTTATTTCAATATCATCGCGCAAATTTCTCATCGCCTTTTCGTATGCGCCGCTGGCAACCGTCGCTTCGGTGGCGATTAAACCGATATGGCGATTCTGGGTTTTGATTACTGCCTGTTGTGAACCCGGTCGAATCACGCCAAGCACCGGAACCGAACATTTTTCGCGCAGTAAGTTTGCGGCAAGCGCCGACGCCGTGTTGCAGGCAATGACAATCGCTTTGACCTTTTTGGATTCGATAAACGCGGCATCTTCGAGAGCATATCGTTGGACGGTTTCAACCGAGCGCGTTCCATAAGGCACCCGCGCCGTGTCACCGAGATAAATCAGACTTTCGTTCGGCAAACGGCGTTCGAGGGCGCGAAAAACCGTAAGTCCGCCCACACCGGAATCGAAAATGCCTATTGGGAGTTCGGATTGCGGATGGTGGATTGCGGGTTGCGGATTCTGGGAATCAGTTCGACTCATAGTCCTGGTTTCTCAAAAGCGGATTATCGATTGCAAATTTTTTTTCACAAAACCAATTCGCAATCTGCAATCCGCAATCCGCAATAGCCTTAGTGTCCGCGAGTAAAACGCGGTTTGCCTTCGATCATAAATTGCGCGAGGCGCTCAAAATCCTCTTCGGCATCATTCATGGATTCTTCAAAGCTTTCGGTCTCAAACGAAATTAATGATGCATCGCGGTCATTTTTATTGATTGCCAGACCGATTTTACGAATCTCATCTTCGAGTTTAATCACCTCCGCAAATGCCAGTTCGGTTAAATGTTCGGAAAGTAAATCAACCGAAGCGCGCAATTTGGTTGTGCGGTTTCCGGCGTTTTGTAACAACAATCGGACACCATCGAGGCGTTGCAAAATAGATTGACGATGGTTTTCGAGTTCTTCGATTTCCTGTGTGAGTTCAGCCAGTTTAATTGCGGAGGCTTGCGCGTTGGCGGGGTCTTTCATCAAATAAAATCTCTTTCCTTAAATAGCAGAAGTTCAACCTAAGGTGGAACCGGAAAAGGCAGAATGAGGTTTTCCCCCTTTAATCCGTATCACCTCATACAAAATAAGTGGAGGTGGAGAGAATCGAACTCTCGTCCGAGAGTCGTCAACGCTAGAATCTACATACTTGTTTGCTTCGCTATTGGGTTCGCCCGCCAGGACCGTGGAAGCAACAAGCATCCCGGAGGGCTAAATCAGATTGGGCTTAGTTGTTTAACTCCTGATTACAAGTTAAACACTGCAATCCGCTAAGTGACGTTTCCTCTCAACACGCGGATGATGAAGAGGGAAACGTGGCTGAACTAAGCAGCCAAAGCAAGTTCGCTATTCGCGATTATGTTTTTCCACAATTGATAACGCAGGTTATGGGCTGCGGTATGCATCTAACGCCTCAGAATGCCCCCGTCGAAACCAGTGCACCCCCGAAGCAAAATTCAGTCTAACGTAGCTTAATCAACAGAGTCAAGATATTGCTTATTTCCGACACGGCTGTAACAAAGTCTGAATTAGCGCCGCAAGATGAGCTTGAGCCCTTCAAGCGGTTGCGCACTATACTTTCTTCTCGCATCCGGCAGGTACTTGAAGCCTTGCCTTATGACTAAGCCGATGAT
>JBFMDH010000041.1 GCA_040754075.1 Acidobacteriota bacterium | reverse complement strand
GCAGTGCGAATGCAGGGAAGACGTTCTTAATCTTCGTGACGGGAAGTGGCGGCACGAGCCGCAACCTGACATCCGCAGTTGCCGGAGCACCGGCGGGATGTGCGTTGGGTAATGAACAGGGCGTTCAGGTCACCTTCAAGTGTGACAATCCGCCGACGCAACAACCGGATTGTACTACGAACCCGAATCTACCTGGATGTACGTCAAACTTCGATATCGCGTTGATCAATAACTGCCAGTTGGTGAGAACCGATGCTGGCGGATTTATCCTGATCATCACGGGAAGCAACATCGAGAGCGGCGCGAAAGTCACAGTTGGCGGAACGCAGTTCACGAAGTTGAAATTCAAGAAGGCTGACGCTGCGAATGCAGGACGGTTCACGCAAGTTCAGGTGAAGGGACAGAGCGTCTGTGCCAAGATACCTGGCTCAATCGTGGTGACCAACATCGGAACGACAGCTAAACCCGGAAGGGATTCTATGGCATTCAATTGCACGGCAAGCTGTCCATCACAAAACTAATTCTTTAGAGATGGGCAAGGTTTTTCATTTGCTCATCTTTATCGAATCCTTATAATAAGGGAGGATGAATTTCATCCTCCCTTATTTTTTTACAGAGATAAAATGATGACCGACAAGAAAAAAAGCCAGGATGACATCAGTTCGGATACGCCTAATAAAATGCAACCGCAATTTTCTTCAATCACCAAAGATAGAGTCAACCATCCTTCACGAAAGCTCGAAGCCCGTGCCAGAGGATTTGGCATTGCCGCAGGGTATGAAAAAGCTTTTAATCAGGATGAATCGAAAACCGTCAATCGAGATAAAACCGTTTATGGGCCAATACCACATGCAGGCTATTTTGGTGCAGGGTTAGGTTTACGACCCTTTAAAAAAGGTCAGGCGGGGTTCAGTAATGAATTAGATTGGTATAAAAACCAATATGGTGAAAAAACTACTGCCTATGATGAAAACAAAAAGAAGTAACCCAATTTAATTCGCCGATTTTTGATTACAGCTATTGCTGCTCGATTAACTTTCACGACCTGCCTTTTTCGTCAAAAGCGAAACTGCAACGCCCGTGATAACCACCACAAAGGGGCCGATAGCATTCAAATATAACCAGGCAATATTGGTCGTCCAACTGGTGAAAATCACTGCGCCCATCCCTGCAATAATTCCCCAGAATGCTCCGTTTCCATTGGCTCGTTTAAATAAAAAGCCCAATAAAAATACGCCAAGAATCGGCCCATAAAAATGGGAACCCACTTTATTGACCGTCTCAACCAGCGAGGTTCCCCAGCGACCGGCAAAGGTGGCGATGACGGTCGCAAAAATTCCCCAGAAAAGGGTAAATAACTGGCTGGCTCGAAAGTAATGGGTTTCGGAAACATCCTTCACGAAAAACCGTTTATAAAAATCAATCATTGATGCGCTGGATAACGCTGCAACTTCAGCCGATATTGATGACATCGCAGCCGCAAAAATTACCGCAATCATTAACCCTAACATGCCAATTGGTACATATTTTAGAATAAAACTGGGATAAACATAGTTGACATCATTACTGCTGGAGATGGTTTTAATAATAGCCCCAGCCGCCTTGCGTTTTTCTTCAACCGTTTTATTGAGCGAATCAAATTGCCTTAATAACTGCGCGGTTTCATCGGCATTGCCATTTTTTCGCGATTCCAGCAAACGATTACTGACCGCTTTGCGATCTTCAAAAGCGGTGTCGAATTCCGCCTTGAGGTCTAGAAATTGTTTCCGAACTTCATCGGAAACAGATTGGCTGGTTTCGATTTTTTGAACCTCAGCCGGATTAAAAAAAATCGGGTGATGTTCAAATTGATAAAACACCATCAAAAACACGCCGGTTGCTAAAATTAAAAACTGCATTGGGACTTTGAGAATCGCGGTCATAATCAATGACATTTGACTCTCTTTTAATGAACGGGCGGTGATATAACGTTGAACCTGACTCTGGTCGCAACCGAAATAAGAGAGCATCAGGAAAAACCCACCCAATAAACCGGAAAGCAGGGTGTATTGATTTTTCGGGTCGATGGATAGGTCTATGGCATTCCAATGATTCGTAACTCCGCCCAAATAAATTGCATCCGAAAAGGTGACGTTCTGCGGTAAACCATCAATTACTAAATAAAGACCAACAAAAACCCCGACGAACATCAGGAGCATTTGCATAGTGTCTGTCCAGACAACCGCTCGAACCCCTCCCCAGGTGGTATATAAAATCGTTGAAATCCCCATTAATAAAATGGTCCAGAATTCACTCCACCCCAAAATCACAGATAAAACCACAGATGGGGCATAGAGCACGATACCAACCGACATCCCTCTTGAACACTGAAACAGAAAACTGGTAAGCGCGCGGGTTTTGGTATCGAATCGCCGTTCAAGATATTCATAAGCCGTGTAGACTTTTGCCCGGTAAAAAAATGGGACGAAACTGATGCACAACAAAACCACTACGATTGGCAGCGGCAAATAAATCTGAATAAACCGCATGCCATCGTTGAATGCTTGTCCGGTGGTTCCAATAAAGGTGATGGCGCTGGCTTGGGTTGCCATCACTGAAAGACCCGCAGCCCACCAGGGAATGCTACGGTTTCCCAAAAAATAACTTTCTACATCTTTTCCCTCACGACTTTTATACATCCCAACAAAAATCGTAAGTGCTAGGTAAAGGGCAAAAATAATCCAGTCAGCTAGTCTCATGGGTGATTAAATATCCGTGTGAAGAAATAGAGAATGAGAATTTGCAGTGACCCGTAAACCAAAACCAGGATGTAAATCTGCTTCCAACTTGACCATAATCCCAGTTGCTCTTCATCGTCCTGCTGTAGAAGGAGCACATAATCAGTTATTTTTTCACTGAAACTGGGTGAATCCTTTTCCGGGTCTTCAACAGACATCAAAACGCTCCTGATTCAGAAAATTTGCGATATTCTATGGTAGCACTTGATGGGCGTCAATAAAGACGCTAAAACTTTTATCATCCCGGCATTACAAATTCGTTTGAAACTTTCAGTGGATATTAAATTGGGAGTAAGCCTGTGCGCCTATTAATCAAAAAAACACCAACGCTCATCACCTATGGAATTTTGTTTAATCTGATTCTTTCCTTCATTCCCTGCAATCCATATTCTGTCAGGGCAAGCAATCGTCAAAAACCTGACGCCGCAGCCATAGGCGAAGCGATCAGAAAATTGGGGACAATCGCCAGCGTCCTTCATACCGGCGCGCATCCCGATGATGAAGACAGCGGATTGCTGGCTTATTTTGCCAGAGGACGGCAGGCACGCACGGCTTATCTTGCACTGACGCGCGGCGATGGCGGACAAAATCTGATTGGCTCCGATTTATATGAAAAACTTGGGGTGATTAGAACCGAAGAGTTATTAGCCGCAAGACAAGTTGATGGAGCGAAACAATTTTTTACTCGCGCCTATGATTTCGGATTCAGTAAATCGCGTGCAGAGGCGTTATCGAAATGGAGCCAGGATGAATTATTAAAAGATATGGTCAGGGTGATTCGCCAATTTAGACCTTTGGTGATTATTCCGGTATTTACCGGTACAAGCAGTGATGGTCACGGTCATCATCAGGCTTCGGGTTATTTGACACCGATTGCCTATCAATACGCCGGTGATCCAACGAAATTTCCCGAACAGATTGCTGAAGGTTTAAGACCTTGGAAAGCCAAAAAACTTTTTATTCGTTCCGGCGGGTTTCAACAACCGCGCAATGAACCCTCTAAAGAAAAAGGAGTCATTTCAATCAATACAGGGCAATTCGATGCGTTGTTTGGTCGAAGCTACTTTGAAATCGCCATGCAAGGTAGAAGCCTGCACCGGTCACAGGATCAGGGCGCTTTACAACTGAAAGGCGACCGTTATTCGTTTTATAAAGTGGCGGATAGCAATGTGGAAAAAACTGAAAATCCCAAAGATGTATTTGACGGGATAGATGTCTCGCTCGCTGGTATTGCCGATTTTGCGGGGCAATCTGCAAATCGCATTCGCCCGCAATTAATCGAAGCACAAAAAATTGCCGATGAAGTAAAAGAAAAATTTAATCCTTATGAAACCGGTAAACTCTCTCCGTTAATCGCCAGGGGGTTGCAAACCATTCGAGCCATTCGGGAGGCGCTTTCAAAAAATAATTTAAGTGAGGATGAATTTTATAATACGGATTTTTTATTAAGACAAAAGGAAGACGATTTTGCCGATGCATTAACCAAAACCGAAGGCATTGTGGTTGATTGTCTGGCGAGCGATGAAATGGTGGTTCCGGGTCAAAAATTCAAAGTAAGTGTTGTGGTTTACCGCAACCTGAATTTATCGGGCAATGAATCTGCCGATGCCGCAAATAATCTGGCTTTTAAACTCGCTTCAACAACCAATGCTAAATTACAGACCCCCGACAATTGGTTGATTGAACCTTCAGCCCTCAGTCCTTCGATTATCGGCACTCGGTTTACCAAACAAATGGATTTTAATGTGACGGTTGCCAAGGTTGCAGAAGTTACTGAACCGTACTGGCTCAAGCAACCCCGAAACGGCGATTTGTATGTTGCCGGTAAAGGAGGGATAGGGATTGAACCGCAGGCTCAGCCAGTCATCATCGCCCAAGTTGAATTGGAAATCAGCGGGCAAAAAATAACCATTCATCAACCGGCGCAATTTCGCTTCGCAGATAAGGCGCTTGGAGAAATCCGGCGCGAATTGAAAGTCGCCCCGGAAATCGCAGTCAAGGTTTCTCCGACACTATTGATTAGCCCGACCTCGAACAAAATAACCAATCGCGAAATTATCGTGACCTTGACCAATAACTCAAAAGATAAACAGACGGGAAGCCTGCAACTGAATTTTCCTTCAGGTATAAAGAGCGGTTCGTGGAGCATTTCACCGGAAAATACGGTATTTGATTTAACTCGCAAAGGTGAACAGGCTACGTTTACCTTGAACCTGAAAATTCCCGCGAATAGCCCGGTGGGGGATTACGAAATCAAAACAGTTGCAAAAACGACTGATGGCAGAAGCTTTTCAAAAGGCTATCAACTCATCGCCTATCCACATATCGAACCGCGATTGATTTATCAGGAGGCGGTAACGAAAGTAAAAGTGTTTGACGTTGCGGTCGCACAAAATTTAAAAGTGGGTTTTATCGAAGGCGCGGGTGATGAATTTGCCAATGCGCTTCTCAGGTTAGGCGTCGATGTTCATATACTGGATACCAAAGAAGTGGCATCCGGAGATTTGAATAAATATGACACTATTGTGACTGGCATTCGCGTCTATGAAGTTCGCCCTGACGTGATTGCCAATAACAAACGCTTGCTCGAATACGTTAAAAACGGTGGAACCTTGATTGTTCAATACAACAAAAATGAATATGCCACGGGAAATTTCGCGCCCTATCCGGTCAAAATGCCAACCCAGGGGTTTGAGCGCGTCACCGATGAAAATGCCCAGGTCGCCATCCTCGAACCGGCACACCCTTTATTTAACTTCCCGAATAAAATCACTGAAAAAGATTTTGAAGGATGGGGACAGGAACGCGGAGTTTATTTCTTAACCGAATGGAACGAGAATTTTAAACCGTTGCTTGCAAGCCACGATCCGGGTGAAACCGATAAAAAGGGCGGGGAAGTGATTGCGCAGTATGGCAAAGGAAATTATGTCTACACCGGTTATGCCTGGTTTCGGCAACTGCCCAACGGGGTGATGGGAGCTTATCGATTAATCGCGAATTTGGTAAGTTTGCCGAAGGCAAAAAGTGTTCAGAAAGCGGTTAAAAAATAAAAAAATTAAGTCGGATGGTTCTGCAAATCGCTTCAAGACGACAGTAATGAAATTTCGCATCAGTGATTGGCGGAGTTAAATAACCCTTTGACTCTCGGTTTATGCCATCATTTGTGAAACCGACACCAGATATTAACCAATAGGAGTATATTGTACGTTTAATCAAATAAATGATGCCGTTTGATTATTGTTTTGTGCAGTTAATAACCCCACAATGAATAATGTAGAAGTGTATTCATACATTATTTTTGGAGGGAATCACATGATGTCAACAGATGATCGGGATGTTCTTGAAGTCTTAAAAGCCGAACTTAACTTTTTGGAAAAAGGCGGATATGGGCGCTCGGTTAAAACCCCGCAAGTGCCAACCTCAATTTTTCTTGATTCGCTTAGCTGTATTAATTTTGCAGACCCGCAAAGAAGCCACCCTTGTCAGGAATGTTTGTTGATTGATTTTGTGCCGGTTGAATCGTTGAATGAAAAAGTACCCTGCCATCATATTCCGCTGAATCCCAAGGGAGAAACTATTGAGGTATTGGAGAGTAAAGACAATCAACAAGAGGTGGAGGAAGTCATGAAAGATTGGCTGAGGGCGAAAATCAGCGAGTTGGAAAAAACCGCTGAGCATTAATTGCCATCAAGCCGACAAAAATTGATTTTTGATTTTATGCTTCTGACAATCCTATACTGTGTTTGATGATTACAATTCAAAAAGCACCGGTCGAATTGTGTGGGATGACCGAAGATGAGTTGCAGGCATTTTTAATTTCACTTGATGAGAAGCCCTTTCGCGGAAGACAAATCTATTCGGCAATCTATCACCGGCGAATTACCGAATTTGATTCGATAACTGAACTCCCTAAAACCCTCAGACTAATCCTGAAAAATAAAGCCGTAATCACGCGCACCCAAATTGAGAATATCTTTACATCCAGCGATGGAACCCGACGTTACTTATTAAAACTCGCAGACGGGCAGGAGGTTGAATCGGTTTTTATGCCCGAAGAATTCCGCGACACCATCTGTATTTCCAGTCAGGTCGGTTGCCCGCTCGCCTGTGATTTTTGTATGACCGGGGTGTTGGGGTTAAAGCGCAATATGACTGCCGGTGAAATCGTTTCGCAAATCACCCTGGTTTTGAATGAGGTTTACGGCGAAGGCAACCTTCCGCCACATGGAACCAACATTGTAATGATGGGGATGGGCGAGCCGTTTTTGAATTATGAGAATGTGATGCAGGCGATTCGGTTATTTACCGATGCCGCAGGATTGGGCATCGCGCCGCGCCGAATCACGGTTTCGACGGCGGGTATCGTGCCGCGCATTTATGATTTTGCCAAAGAAGAAATCCGACCGAGGTTGGCGATTTCGCTTTCCGCTCCCAATGACGAAATTAGAAATCAACTGTTTCCTATTAACCGGAAATATCCATTGAGTGAATTAATGGCAGCGTGTCGCAACTACCCGCTTGATGAACGCGAACGATTAACCTTTGAATATGTAATGCTGAAAAATATTAACGATAGCGATAAGGATGCACACGCATTGGTTCGCCTGTTAGCCAATATCAAAGCCAAAGTGAATTTAATTCCGCATAACCCCGCGCCGGAACTTCCTTATCTCTCTTCACCGATGGAACGGATTTTAGAATTTCAAAAAATATTGGTAGCCGCAGGTTTACCTGCGTTTATTCGTCGCCCTCGCGGTCAGGATATTTCAGCGGCATGTGGGCAGCTTGCCGCCCGTCATCAGGCGAGCGGTTGAATTACCGTTTTGAAAGTAAAATCAACCCAAGTATACACAAGATGATACCTGTAACATTCCAGCGTGACAGCGATTCTCTAAACCATAGCAGACCAATCGGAATCAAAATCAAGGTTATCGCAATGTTGACATAAAGATTGGTTGAATTGATTCGCCAACCCGCGCGATAGGCGAATAAAAAACCGATTTCAATTGCCGCCGCTCCGATGCCAATCCCCACCATTGCCCAATGTAGATTTTTTAATTCAGGTAAAATCGGTTGATGGGGGTTGAAGATGAAAAAGCAGACCGTGACTACCAGAAGACTCGATAGATAGGCGATGATTAAAGCAAAAATCGGGTTCGCATCTTTTGGTACGGTTTTTTGCGCGACGTGATAGAGGATTCCACCCCCTACCGCCAGGATTATCGGAAGAAAATAATTTCGCATTTTAAATTTTCATCGGCTGTTAAATAATCAATAAATTCTGCAACCTGCGAGGTGAACATTAACAGGTTGGTATTTATATTTTCACTCATAATGTAGTGCGATAACCGGTGCGACTTTGGCTGCGCGCCTTGCCGGTAAAAAACTGGCAATCAAACCAACGATTGCCAGAGTCAAAGAGATGATTAAAAAGGTCATTTTATCTGTGGCGCTGATGCCGAAAAGTAAACTCGATAGCACAGGAGCCAATCCGAATGCGCCCAGTAAACCAACGCCGATACCGATTAGGATTAGCGCCATTGCCTGACCTACCACCAGTTTTAAAATGTCTTTTTGTTCTGCGCCAAGCGCCATACGGATGCCGATTTCATGGGTGCGCTGATTGACCCAGTATGAAATGACGCCGTAGATACCGATGATTGCAAGCAACAGCGCAAACACCGCGAACACAAAAAGTAAATACATAGCGAATCGTCTTTTCGCCAGGGAATCCGATAGCCGTTGTTCCATTGTATTTACATCATAAATCGGAAGCTCCGGGTCAATCTCTTGAATTGTAGAAGAGACAGCTTTAATTAATTCTGTGGAATTGTTTGAGGATTTAACCACCAAATAGCGGCTCCTGATTGGAAATTGGTTGATGGGATAATAAACGGTTATTGGTGGTTCGCTTTCCAGACTAAACTCTTTTTGGTTACTCACCACTCCAATCACGGTTCGCCAGGTGCCAGCGTTAGCGCGTTGGACACGTTTGCCAATCGCTTCTTCACCGGGCCAGAATCTTTGTGCGAGGTGTTCATTGACAATCGCGACCTCCTGAGCGCCTTTGATATCGCGTTCATCGAAAGGTCGCCCTTTGATTAATCGAATACCCATCGCGCTGAAATATTCCGGCGCGATGAAATTAACCGTAGAGATGATTAAATCCTCACCGGGTTTTGGAACATAACCGTCAATCACGGTCGGTTCCCATCCTGCCGAATTTGAACTGAGCGGTAACAGATAGCTTGATGCGACATTTTGGATGCCCGGTAATTCTTTTACTTTTTCATCCAGCCGTTTATAAAAAGCGATAACACTGTCAGGTGTGTTGTAACGGGTGCTTGGTAGTGAAAGTCGAAGTGAAAGGACATTTCGGGGATTAAACCCAAGATTGGCTTGTTCGATTCGCTGGTAACTGCGAATCAGGAGTCCGGCAGCAATCAAGAGAACCAATGATAAAGCGACTTCAGAAATAACCAGTAAATTGGTGAGTTTGTAATGCCCACGACCGAAACTCCCAGTACCACTCGAACTGCGTCCGCCATCTTTTAAGACGTTGTTTAAATCAACGCGTGTCGCTCTTAATGCCGGAACCAAGCCGAAAATAATACCGGTAAGAAATGAAATGAAAATGGTAAATAGCAAAACCCGTTCGTTGATTTCGATGTCATTTAAACGGGGAATATTTGCCGAGCCATAAATTTGAACAACTTTAATTGCCATATAAGAAAATCCTAAACCGATGCAGCCACCAACGATTGATAGGAGCAAACTTTCAATGAGCAATTGGCGAATAATCCGTAAGCGACTGGCACCGATTGCCGAGCGAATCGCCATCTCTTTCTGGCGTGTGGCAGCCCGCGCCAGCAGGAGATTTGCGACATTGGCGCAGGCAATTAACAGAACGCAAATAACCGCCCCGGATAAAATGTAAAGCGGCAGGCGAATATCTCCGACGACCTGTTCAAGCAAAGGAACCACACTGATGGTCAGCCCGCCATTTGACGGATAATTTTGCGGATATTGCTGCTTCATTTGTTCAGCGATGGCATTCATATCCTCTTGAGCCTTCGCAATCGAAACCCCGCTTTTCAGTTTGGCAAAAATATTAAAATCTTCGCCGTCTCTTTTGCTTCTGTCGCTTTCGTTGACCGTCAAGGGCAACAGGATGTCGGCTTTTAAAATGCCACTCACCGTTGGCATGAGTTCTTTATTCAAAACAAACTCTGCGGGCATCACGCCGACGATGGTGTAACTTTTATCGTTTAAAACGAGTGATTTTCCGATTGTATCCGCATCCCCGCCAAATCGCCTGAGCCAAAAACCATGACTGAGAATGACCGTCGTGGCTTTGCCTTTTTCATCCTCTTCGGGTGAAAAAATCCGCCCTCGAAATGGTTCAACTCCGAAAAGCGAAAATATTGATGAAGAGACCTGCGCGCCTTCAATGTGTTCGGGGATTCCATGCCCTGTGAAGTTGTAACTTCCACCAATCGTTACTGCGACTTCATCGAACACCTGATTTTCGCTTTTTATATCCAGATATTGACCCAATGAAAACCAGTCCTGGTCGATATTCAATCCGGGCGAGCGATTCCATAAAATCGCCAAACGATCAGCATCTTTATATCCCAATGAACTGAGTAACAGCGCATTGGTGACCGTAAAAATCGCGCTATTTGCGCCAATACCGATAGCCAGTGATAAAATCGCAACAATCGTCAATCCCGGTTTTTTAAGTAACGCGCGGATGCCGAAGCTGATGTCTTGTAGAACCGTCCCCATCAATTTCCTCGAGAATTTTTTGAAAATGAGAAGCTGGATTGCAGGCGATTATCCGGGATTATTTAGTAAAAATCCAGGCGATGATGAAACCACCGAAAGGAATAATAAATTTGCGGGAAGAATGGATTAAAGAAGTTTTTCCATAATCCAATCGGTTTGCATATCGTTGCCCAGTTTAAAGGGATGTTCGCCAACCTTTTGAAAACCCCATTTTTGATAAAACGACTGAGCCTTTAGGTTGTGCTCCCAAACGCCGAGGTAAATGGATTGGTGTCCTAAGGATTTGGCTTCATCCAAACACCGCTGCATTAATTTTGCGCCAACGCCTGAACCGATAAAATCCTGGCTAACATAAATACGTGCAAGTTCGATGGGGTTTTCGCTGTGAATACACTCCGGCGCATCACCTGTATGCAGTTGCGCATAACCCACGGCGATAGAACCTTTCTCAATCAGGAAAGAAATGAAACTGGCATCAGAAATCTCTACCGCCATTTCCGAGGGATTTAATGATTCCGCGAGGTAAGCGTTCATATCTTCCGGTGAATTGTCTTTAGCAAAGGTATCGTAAAAGGTTTTCGTAGCCAATTCGGATAGGACGAATGCGTCTTCAGGTTTTGCATAACGAATGGTGAATTGATTTTGGGCTGTCATAGCGATTCCTCAGTAAAATAAAACGCAGGTTGAATACCGGAGTCTCAGCGAGTTTCAGCCTGCGTTAGTCGATATAAAATTCAGTATCTCATTAAACACCGAGAACAATTTTGGCGATGGTGTTCAATTGCATGTTTGAGGTGCCCTCGTAAATCTTTCCGATCTTGGCATCCCGGTAATATTTTTCCGCAGGGTAATCTTTGGTGTAACCGTAACCGCCGTAGAGTTCAACCACCTGTGAGGTTACATGTTCGGCAACCTGCGAGGTGAACAGTTTTGCCATCGCGGCTTCTTTTACATAATCTTCACCGGCGTCTTTCAAACGCGCGGCGTTATAGACCATCAGTCTTGCGGCTTCGAGTTCGGTGGCGATTTGCGCAATTTGGAATTGCACACCCTGAAATTTGGCAATTGATTGTCCGAATTGTTGCCGTTCTTTGGTGTAACTGACGCCGTAATCGAGCGCCCCCTGGGCGAGTCCAACCATTTGCGAACCGATGCCGATGCGACCTTCATTCAAGGTTTCAATGGCAATCTTGTAACCTTTGCCAACTTCACCCAGGACATTTTCTTTGGGAACCATGCAATCTTCTAAAATCAGTTCAGTAGTGGAGCTGGCGCGGATGCCGAGTTTATTCTCTTTTTTGCCAACGGTGAATCCTTTGAAATCGCGTTCAACGATAAAACCGGTAATCCCGCGATAACCTTTGGTGAGGTCAATAGTGGCAAACACGATGAAAAGTCCGGCTTCACCGCCATTTGTAATCCAGAGTTTTTGCCCATTCAATAAATAATGATCGCCTTTATCCTCGGCGCGGGTTGCCAGCGCAAAAGCGTCGCTGCCGGAACCCGCCTCAGATAACGCATAGGCGCCGACGGTATCGGTTGAAAGTTTGGCGCAATATTTTTTCTTCTGTTCTTCGGTTCCCCAAAGCAAAATGGCGTTGTTTACCAGAGTGTTTTGCACATCAACAATGACACCTGCGGAGGGGTCAACGCGAGAGAGTTCTTCAACAGCGATAATCGCATTAAAAAATGAGCCGCCTTGTCCACCATACTCTTCGGGGATGGCGATACCCATCAACCCCAGATCAAAAAATTGTGAGATGAGTTCAGGTGAAAATTTTCCTTTTTCATCCATCTCAGAGACCAGTGGGCGGATTTGTTGTTCGGCAAATTCACGAACCGATTGGCGAAATAGATTTTCTTCTTCGCTCAGTGAGGTAAGAGGGCGAATCGTGTTATCAGATATTTTTGGCGCTGACTGTGACATAAAATTATTCTCCTGTTAATGTGGGGGTGAATGATGACGATTTGAATCTAACACGCTGAAAAAATCATCGCAAGTTTTGGAGATAATCCTTAAAATACTGGCTTTTCAACAAAAATTCGGCGGTTTTCAAGAGTGAATCGGGTCTTTGAATAATTGTTAATTGGGTGCAACCTGAATTCTGGAGTAAACGTAATCATAGGGTAATCGATCTCTTTGGAATATAAATAAAAATCCAACCAACCGATAGGTTTGAATAGGAAAGCGAGGAACTATGTTTTGTTCGACTTGTGGAGTTGAGGCAACTGTCGGAATGCAGTATTGCAATCGTTGTGGTGCCAATTTATCACCAACCAAACCAATGGAAGAACCTCTCCCGGTGGTTGCCAATGTCGGGTGGGCGTCGCTGTTTTTATCGGCGGCGGCGGTAATTATCACACTGGGCGGAATGGGAATCATTTTTTCATTCGTTACCAAACTGATGACACCTTCGTACCTTAATCCCGAACGCACCAATTTTGAACAAAATCTTCCGGTCGCGATTCCAATGATTGTATTTGGGTCATTGACGATTTTCGCGACCACTTTCCTTCTTCTACGCTTATTATCAAAATTGATGAATCTCCCACAAGAGGGAAAACGGTCTTTCCAAAATAGAAAAAAAGCGACAACCATTCAGCCTCCACCACAATTTCAACCGCCACCCATTGGCGTAACCAGCGTTACCGAACACACGACGCGGAATTTCAACCGCATGCCATTTCAAGGTGAGAAGGTTCACGAATAAGGAGCAAATATGTTTTGTCCAACTTGTGCTTTTGAAAATAATGAAGGCGTCAATTATTGCAAACAGTGTGGCGCGAATTTAAACCCGGTAAATCAAAAAACCGTTTCAGTCCTTGGGGTGGGAACATTCCTGGCAGTCATCGCTTTCATTACCATTTGTGGATTTGCCATCCCGCTAGCGGCAATGAGTGGACTTGCCCACGATAATTTCGATAAGGATGGATTGATGCTTCTGGCATTTTTCTTCGTTTCGGCAACCGTGACCATCGATGTGTTATTGATCAGATTGTTGTCGCGATTACTTGGAGTTGCCAAAAACCATCAGCGTGACTTGCATCCATTAATGACCAGAGCGCAAAAAAATCAAAACCCTATTACCTCGCCATCTCTGCCTGCACCGCCGATTGCGGTGTCAAGTGTTACCGAACATACGACCCGAAATTTTAATCCGGTGGGTTCAAGAGTTCATCAGGTGAGGGACACCGAATAATTTCTTGAATTTTGTAAATTTCCCGTATCTCATCAGGTTTGTCAGCCATTCCAAAAGCATCACGTCAAACCGAAAAATTTTAAGTGGGGAACCAGAATGAATATTGTTGAACTCAATCACGTCACCAAACGCTTCGATGAGTTTGTTGCGGTTGATGATCTCTCGTTTACGGTCAAGCAGGGAACCATCTTTGGGTTTCTGGGACCGAATGGCGCAGGTAAAACGACTTCGATAAGAATGATTGTCAACATTACCGCACCTGATGAAGGTGAGATAAAAGTGTTAGGCAATCATATCACTCCTGAAATCCAACAACGCTTGGGGTATTTGCCGGAAGAGCGCGGACTTTATAAAAAAATGAAGGTCGGTGAACAATTGATTTTTTTTGCCAGCTTAAAGGGCATTGAGGCAAAAGAAGCTGACCGCCGCGCCACTTATTGGCTTGAGCGTTTGGAAATTGGCAATTGGAAAAACAAAACGCCAGTGGAGATGTCTAAAGGGATGCAACAAAAGGCGCAGTTTGTTTCTACGATTATTCATGAACCGGATATTTTAATTCTTGACGAACCTTTCTCAGGACTCGACCCGGTTAGCACCGATGAATTAAAAAAAATCATTCTTGAGATGAAACAAAGAGGGAAAACCATCCTGTTTTCGACCCATCAGATGGAACAGGTCGAACAGATGTGTGATGACATTTGTCTGATCAACCAGTCAAAAAAGGTACTGATTGGAAGTTTGAAAGAGGTGAAACGCAGTTTCGGTAAAAATACGGTGATCATCGATTATGAAAGCGAGAGGGATTTTTTATCCGAAGAGATGATTAAACAGCAAAAACGTTTTGCGAATTATTCCGAACTGGTACTCAATGATGGTGTCGATGCGCAAATCCTCTTGCAACAGGCGGTGAGCGCCGGGGCGCGAATATACCGGTTTGAACTGGTTGAACCTTCCTTGACCGATATTTTTATCGAATCCGTTAAACGAACGAATGGGAATAAGAGGTGAATGATGAGAAATATTTTAATCATAATCAAACGCGAATATCTTACACGTGTGCGGTCAAAAGCTTTTGTTATAGGCACCTTTCTCAGCCCGTTATTTATTCTCGCGCTGGCAATCTTGCCAACTTTTTTGGCTGATCGAAGTAAAGGCAGTCGCTCGATTACGGTGTTTGATCTAAGCGGGGATGAGCAATTTTTTTCGGAAATAAAAAACCGGTTGGAATCACAAAACCGCAAATCGCTGTTCTCAACCACCGGCAACAAAAATGATGGTCAGGATGCTTCGCTGGATGAAAAACGGGGATTGGGTAACCTGCAATTCACGCTAACAAGAGTTGTCGTTCAGGAAGCTAGCCAATTGGCTGATTTAATGAGTGAACCCATTAAACGGATTGAACAAAAATCCAATGAAGCGGTTCTGGTCATTCCTAAAGAGGCATTGAGTGGACAACCGCTCGAATACTATGCAAAAAATCCCAGTGACCTGGCGGTGGCGATTGTTGAAAGCACCATCAATGATGTGATTAAAGAACGTCGCCTTGCGCAGGCGGGATTCAATAAAGCGAATCTTGAGGAATATCTGAAACCTGTACAAATGCAGAGGCGCAATCCGCGTGGGGAAGAAGAGAAAGGCATTCCACGTTTTGCAGTCGGTATGGTGATGCTGTTTTTTATCTATATTACAACCTTGTTCTACGGAATTTTTGTGATGCGCGGCGTAATCGAAGAGAAGCAATCGCGTATCGTTGAAGTTCTGATTTCCTCAGTAAAACCCTTTGAGTTAATGATGGGAAAATTAATTGGCATTGGCTTGGTGGGATTAACTCAATATGCGATTTGGATTTTATGTTTGGCATTGGTTTTGGTTTTTGGCGCTTCAGTGTTCGTCAATCAGGGCATCCCGTTACCGCAAATTCCCATCAGCCTGATTATTTACTTTGTGCTTTTCTTTATTCTCGGATACTTCCTTTATGCGTCACTTTATGCTTTGGTAGGAGCTATTGTTTCAAATGAAGAAGACGCTCAACAGGTGCAGATGCCGGTCACGCTATTAGTTGTCGTTCCGGTGATATTATTCCCTTTGGTCATGACCAATCCCGACAGTACCCTTTCAACCATTCTTTCAATGATTCCGTTTTTTGCCCCAACCTTGATGATGATGCGGGTTGCCATGATCAATCCGCCGATTTATCAAGTGGCGCTGGCGATGGTGGGAATGTTGATAACGATTCTCGCTTCAGTCTGGATGGTTGGAAGGATTTACCGAATTGGAATTTTGATGTATGGTAAACGCCCAAGCTTGATTGAACTGGGTCGCTGGATACGCTACTCATAATCCAAAGATGACCGGTAGAATGCGTGAAACCGTCGTGGGGAAGATGGAATGAAGCGTCTACTTTTATCCCTAAGCATTTCAATCTTATTTTGTGTGGAATCGGACACGCAATCGCTGACCACCTTTGAAAAATCAAACAACGGTGAGGCGCTATTATTGGGAATCGGCGAAGGGCGTCAGGCATTAGCCCTGGGTGACCTGAACGGTGATAACAAACCCGAGATCGTCGCCGTCAATCGCCAGAATAACTCAATAACCATTTTGGCGAATAACGGCAAAGGCGCTTTCGGTCTGAAAGGCAGTTATGCCACCGGTCTGGTTCCGCAAGCGGTCGTTCTGGGCGACCTCAATAACGATAAAAAACTCGATATGGTTATCGCCAATTCCGGGAGTAACACGATTTCCATTTTTGTTGGCACCGGGGATGGTCGCTTTATTAAAAAGACTGATTATTCCACGGGTGCTATACCTTTTTCGCTTGCTGTAGCCGATTTAAATAATGACCGGACTGTTGATTTAATGGTAGCCAATCGTTATGGCAATTCGGTTTCAATCTTTTTAGGAACCGGCGAGGCGACATTTCGATTATTCACCGATTACCCGACACACCCGCTCCCCAATTATTTCTCGGCTGCTGATTTTAATGGCGATGGGAAAATGGATTTTGCTGTTGCCAGCTCTTTTAACCACACCATCACGTTTTATTGGGGCAAAGGCAATGGGCTTTTCCTTAGAGGCGTTTCCCTGATGAAAAGTAAAAATCAACTGGGAGTTTTCGTGGCGGATTTGAATCATGATGGTAAGCCCGATGTCATCGAAGCGAATCGCCAAACCGGAACACTGGCGATTAGTTTTGGTTTTCAAAATGATGGTTCGGAATCGGAAAGCGCGCTGGCGTATCCATTATCCAAAGGCAGAGTTTGCGCAACGACCGGCGACTTGAATTATGATGGCATTATGGATATAGTTGTAGCCAGTTCCGGCGACTATCCAAACTATGCCGGTTCGATAACAGTTTTACTTGGCAGGAATGAAAACAAGTTTTTAATTAATAATCGTTTCCTTTCCGGGTATGCCACCCACTGCGTTTTTCTATGCGATGTAGATGGCGATAATATTCTCGATATCGTGATTGGAAATGGCGCTTATGATTTCGGCGGTGGGCTTTCGGTAATATTTGGCAATAAGGAAGGCACCTTTACGCGCAAAGATAACTATGGAATTGGGGGTTATCTTTTATGGGTTTCGTTTGAAGAAGACCGGAATCCAATAACCCAAACGAAAGATGTTTGGGTCGAAAAACAATAAGAAAAAGTGGGAATCAATTCAACTACCTTGCTCACCCGTCACCTCGCGCACACGCTATCCACTTTTTCTTAATTCATAGCTCGCAATTAACACACTAAATTTTTAATCGGCAATCATCCCAGATGCATTTCTGGAAAACAGCATTTAAGCGAATCAAAATTCAATTACCTTATTCATCCCTGGAAATACCTCCCTCCAGTCAGAAAAGAATAAATTTTGATACCGGCAGGGAATCATAAAACTACTGAAGTGCAGATTATAGGACTGCACCCGATTCAATTCATAGATTACGTTTACCCCTCTTTTTAGGTATGAACTCGACGAAGGAGGTTTCGGTATGTTACTGATTCCGAAAATCCGCTCACTGCTATTCAAACAGTTAGTTTGGCAGCGAGGGGTATTGGGTTTAAGTTTGGTGCTTGGGTTGTTTTTGATAATCCAGAGCCAAAGTCCAAGGGTGTCGGCAATCGTCACCTTCACCGTGACGACAACCAACGATAATGGGGACAATCTCAACCCCACACCGGGTTCATTAAGAAGAGCGATCATTGATGCGAATACCAATCCCGGTGCGGACATCATCAATTTCAATATTCCGGGAATCGCTCCCTTTACCATCTCGCCATTAAGCCCACTCCCGGATATCACTGAGGCAGTCACCATAAACGGAACCACTCAGCCCGGGTTTGCCGGAACTCCTGTCATCGAACTGAATGGAATCAGTGCCGGGGCAACCAGCGGGTTAACCATCACGGCTGCCAATTGTGTGGTGAGAGGATTAGTCATCAACCGCTTTAACGGAAACGGCATCGCCATCAGTGGCAATGGCAATTCCATTGAAGGCAATTTTATCGGAACATCGGTTTCAGGAAGCGTCGCGGTGGGCAACACCCTGGATGGCATCTTCATTTCAGGAGCGGGAAATTCCATAGGGGGCACCACGACTGCTGCGCGCAATGTCATTTCATCCAATCGGAATGGCATACAATTATTTGGCGCACCGGCAACCGGAAACCAGATACGCGGCAATTTTATTGGGACGGATGCCGGCGGCACGCTTGCTTTGGGTAATTCGCAAAACGGGGTACTAATCAACGGGGCAGGGAGTAATGCGATTGGCTCAGCCGCGTTGAATGCCAGTAACACCATTGCGTTTAATGGCAGCAACGGGGTTGCGGTGGTATCGGGTGTGAGTAACGCGATTTTATCCAATGCCATTTTTAGCAACAGTTCGCTGGGCATTGATTTGGGCAACAATGGAGTGACTCCGAATGACGTTGGGGATGCTGATAACGGTGCGAATAATGTGCAGAATTTTCCAGTTTTGACTACTGCAAACAGTGCGGGTGGCAGCACCTCAATCCAGGGAACCTTCAACAGTTTTCCCAATGGAACATTTAGAATTGAATTTTTTTCCAATAACTTTTCCAACCCCTCAGGATTTGGTGAAGGAGAAACGTTCCTGGGGTTCACCAGCGTAATAACTGATGCGAGTGGCAATGCCAGTTTCAATGTTACGATTCCGGGTAGCATCGCGCAGGGGAAAGTGATTACTGCAACGGCAACGGATTCTGCCAATAACACTTCGGAATTTTGTCGCGGTATTCAAGTAGGTGGCTTGGCAGGCGGACAACCTGCGGATTTAAGTGTGTTGATTACCATGCCGGTTTCGGCTCAAACCGGGTCGGAATTTACCAAAACCATTCTGGTTTCCAATGCGGGACCCAACATTGCTTCATCGGTTACGCTGACCGATTCATTCCCTTCAAACGTTTCAATCTTATCGTGTAATGCATCGGGTGGAGGCGTCTGTTCAGGAACGGGCACTAATCGAACGGTGACGTTTGCATCGTTTCCACCCGGAACCAGCGCGGTCATCACCATCGTTGCCCGATTAGGTTGTACGATTGCAAATGGCACACTAATCGGGAATACCGCAACAGTGTTTAGCGCGACAACCCCTGACCCGCTGTCGGGCAATAATATCGCCACGGTATCATTACTGGCGCTCAATCCGAATCCGACAATCACCTGTCCGGGAACCATTACCCGCTCCAATGACCCGGGACAATGTGCCGCCATCGTCCCTTATTCGGTTTTGGTCAATGATAACTGTCCGGGTGTAGCGGTTCTATGTTCACCACCTTCGGGTGCTTCTTTTGTTGTCGGAACGACGAACGTAACCTGCACGGCAACCGATTCCGGTGGCGCGACGGCAAGCTGTTCGTTCTCGGTCATCATCAATGATACGGAACCATTGAGCATCGCTTGTCCAGCCAATCTGATGGTCACGACTACATCGAGTCAATGTACGCCCGTTGTAAGTTATGCCTTGCCGAGAGCCTTCGATAATTGCCCCGGTGCGACAGTTACCTGTACGCCCCCACCCGGTTCAACATTCCCGGTCGGAACCACTTTAATAAATTGTGTGGCGACCGATGCGCGTGGCAGTCGCGCAACCTGTAGCTTTTCATTAACGGTTGTGGGACATACAGAGGCTTCGCTGATCATTGAAGGCGGTGGCGCTGCGCTTGAATATGGACCGGTAGCGGCGCGCGCCAAAAATAAAAAAGAGATTAAACAGCAGGGGCGCAATTTGACAGTGGAAAATACCGGTTGCGCGACCTTTACGCTATCGCTTGAATCCGTCAGGCGACTTGGAAACGATGTGAATAATGGGAGAATCGGCGACCCGGATGATAAAGACCTTTTCCCGGTCTATATCGTCAGCACCGATGGGGCATTAACGAAGATGGAAATTCTCAAACACCTAACCATCAATCCGGGGCAAAAGGCGAAATTCCGGGTGATTTTCAACCCGATAATCCCAACCCGGAACCGCGCGATCCGAGGTCTCCCGGCGATTCAAGTTTTACCGGATACGATTTCGTCCAGAATCACTTTTCGATTGAGTAGTGGCGCAGGAATTGAGGTTAATATTTTTGCAAGGCTGATCAAAGATGTGGTGCTCACACACCCGGAAGCGCCAAGACGTGGACCGCTGGTAACCTTCGCGCGAGTTGATGATGAATTCATTGTTGAATATACCATCTATGACCCCAACCTGGATGTGAATCGCGCCAGTTATCAATTTTTTGATAAAGATGGTCGTCTCGTGCAACAGGAATTGAGCGTTGATTTGGCGCCGCTGGTCAGCAATGGAAACTTTGTTCGAGGACAAAGTTTCACAGTCGTTCAACGATTCACCGGTGCAAAGGATAACAAAGGGATAGTTGGCATAAAGGTGACGGTGTTTGATAGTGAATCGAATGTTTCGGCAAATTCCGTACCCGGAGATACTGCCAACCTGATTCTCGAATCCGCAATTTTTCAACAAGATTGGCTTGCTAATAAATTACTTTTACCGGGAATCAATCTCACGAATTTCCCGCTAGCGCAAAAACCGGCAACCGGCAGGAAAATACGCCAGTGAGGCGAATATCGCCATATGTCAAAAGAGAAGAGGTGGAAGATGCAAACTAAACATTCACTCGTTCTATTGCTGATCGCCGCATTAACCATAATGCTAATCCCAAAACTCACCTTTGCAGATAATCGGGATGAGGAAAATCTGATACGGTTGTATGCCATAGCGACTGTTGCGCCGATTGGCGTTGTGAAAGGCGAGATCATCCGTCACAGTTCATTAACCATCAACGGTCGGCAAGTTTGGGGTGAACGAGCGATTTGGAACGGCGACCTGTTACATGGTCAAGGGCGCACACTGGTAGAGATGGATACAATCGGACAAGTAAAACTCGCCAGAGGAACGTTGGTTCGATTGGCGACCAACCATCAATCACCGAGCGAGCAAAAAGGTGGTGTATTAATTGCCTCATTGATGAGTGGAGAGATTTCTGTAGCTTTGAATAAAAATGCCACAGGGTTTATTCAAGCGGGTGGTCTGGTTTTCACTTCTACGCCGGGTGCCAGGTTTCATATCGACATTAAAGAAGGCAGGGCTTCATATGAATTAACCGAAGGGAACCTGACCGTTGAAGCCGGTTATCGGCAAAAAAAATATACCATTCAGGCAGTAGGTCGAGGTGATACTTATAAAGTGCCCTACGGACAATTGAGCAATATTCGTGTGCAGATTAGGGATGAAAATAATAAGCCGCTGGCTGAAGTGCCAGTCATGTTTTCATTAGCTCCGTCAACCGTCAAAGGATTGGGAACTTTGGGATTGGGAACGATGGCAAGCACGACTTTTTCCACATTAACCAATAACGAAGGAATTGCGACGGTTCCATTTAATGCCGGACGAACCAAAGGCACGACCTCAGTAACCGCGGTGATCGAAGCGACGGGCGACACCTGGACAGGACAAATCGAAGTCGATTCTTATTCCAATAAATCCAGAAATGGATGGATTGTGGTTGGCGTAGCTGCCGCCATCGGTGGAGGGGTAGCCGCTTATAATCTGACGCGCGAAAATGATTCAATAAAAGTCAGCCCACCAACGACGAAATAAAAATGCTCTGGAAATGTGAGTAAATACTCAACCTGAGCATTATTCAATAGAGGGGAAATAGCGATGATTCACTTTCAAAGGAAGGATTTTGTTTTATACGAAACATAACCATCGGTTGTTAAGCCGCAGTTCACAGAATGAGAAAAATTTTCACCCTACCTGAGTTATATCTGGCTCTCGTTTTAGTCGTGGCGTCGTTCTTATACATTTATTCAATTAGCCCGAACAGTTTTGGTTATTATCACGATGATAGTATTTATGTTGTAACAGCCAAAGCGCTGGCTACCGGACAGGGCTATCGAATCATCAGTTTGCCCAATGAACCTGTACAGACTAAATCGCCACCCTTGCATCCGCTCCTCCTCTCATTAATTTGGCGGATTAATCCCGATTTCCCCACAAATCTTGTTTTAATGATGAATATGTCGGTTTTGTTTGCCATTTTTTCTCTGGTGATTGTATGGATTTATTTAACGGGGTTGGGATATGCGACAAAATGGCGAGCCCTGATTATTATCGGTTTAACAGCTCTTAACTGGCGTACCATCGTTCTTTCCTGCGGTATTTATACGGAAATGGTTTATTCTGCAATTTCAATTACAGGGTTATATCTTGCCGAGAAATATGAAAAGAACGAAATATCCAGGTTCAATGGGATATTTGTTGGAATTGTCATAGGTTTAACATCTTTAACGCGGTCTCCGGGTATCGCGTTAATTGGTACGGTTGGAGCACTTTTTTTTTATCATAAAAAATTCCTTCAGGCAGGAATACCTTTAATTATTGCGAATATCTTTATTGTCAGTTGGGTGGTTTGGGGCTACTTAAACATGCCGACCTTTGCTGGCGTTAACACGGCTTATTTTGAATCCTATCTCCAAACCTTGGGCAATGTGATAGACGATGTACAACACCAAACAGGATACCCTGTAATCCTGATTTTAATAAAAATAGTTGTCAAAAATGCTATTGGTTTATTAGCAGCAATACCACTGGTGTGTATTGGGGCATCGAAAGAATATATTATGCATTTCGGTTTTGCTGCTGTTTTTGTGATCGTGAGTTTCTGTCAAACTTTTAAAAAAGAGATTCGCTTCCTCCATTTTTATATTCTCTTCTATCTGGGTCTGCATTTAATTTGGCCATATCGCGCGTATGATCGCTTTTTGATGCCATTACTTCCCTTTCTACTATTGTTTTTTATTCAAGGCATAGAAACTTTAACCTTACTTGTTCACAAAGAACTAACACTTGGAAAAACAACCCTGAATAAATTGATTGCTTTTTTCTTAGGAGTAATGCTCATCAGTATTTTGATCGTTGGATTCGTCAATTACTCGAAGGGAATTGGGGGTAGCCTGAGAAGTTCAAACAAATTAAGTAGTAGCGTGTTGGAGGATTCAGAATCCATTCGCTGGATAAAAAATCATACAGAGGTTTCTGATGTTTTGGTTTGTTACCATGATCCTCTCTACTTCATGTACACAGGTCGTAAAGCAACTCGCTCTACTCCGTTGAAGGAGGGGGGAAATTTGGTAAGCACAAATGTATCTGAAACGGAGATAGGGCAGGCGCTCTTTCGTATTATACGAGAGAACCACGCTCGATATTTAATATTATCTTCGACCGATTTTGAATTTGAAAATGACGGTGAGCTTTATAGAACAACCTACAGGAAATTAATTGAACAAAATCAGGAGACCTTTGTTCGTGTCTTTCAAACAACAGACGAACGGTGTGAAATCTACAAAATTATTGAAGAGACAAAATGAAAAAAGGGTTGCTTACAATAATGGTTGTTGCCTTTGCGATTTACATTAACGCAATCACTCCGCTTAGTTTTGGATTTTACCACGACGATGCCGTTTATGTGGCAACAGCAAAATCTTTAGCGACAGATCAAGGGTATCGAATTATCAGTTTGCCCGGAGAGCCTGTACAGACAAAATCTCCTCCACTCCATCCTTTTTTATTATCATTAATCTGGCGGGTAAACCCCACCTTTCCCGACAATATACCCGCGATGATGAGCTTATCAGCAATAGTTAGCCTGCTCTCATTTTTTATAATTTGGTATTACCTCACCAAACAAGATTATTCTTCTAAATTGATTGCTGTAATTACTATTGCCGTATTTGCCATTAACTTGCGGACGATTATTTTATCTTCGGGAATTTATGTGGAAATGTTTTATACGGCGATTTCAATAGGGGCTTTATACCTGGCAGAAGAGTATGAAAAAAAGGAATGGAATTGGGTAAAAGGAATTTTTGTTGGCGTAATCATTGGACTGGGATTTTTAACCCGGTCAACTGGTATAACGATTTTATGGTCTGTTGTCTTATATTATTTTTTTCGTGGGAAACTTCGGCGAGGGTTAATCCCCATTACAATCGGATGCGCCTTAATTGCGACTTGGGTAATTTGGGGATACATGAATAAACCTACGGACGGAGGGGCGAATGCCGCCTACTATGAAAGCTATTTCCAAACGTTGAATAATGTTATTCAAGATGCACAGGTACAGACTGGGCAATCATACGGGGTCACATTTTTATCAATTATTGGTAAAAATATTTTAATGCTTGTTGTCGTCTCAATTCCGCTAACCTGCTTAGGAATGCCTTATAGTTGGATACAAAATTACAGTCCTGAACAGATTATTCTGGTTGTCATTTTGTTGTTTCTTACTCTAATTTTCACAATAATCGGATTCATCAGGCAAATATCATCAAAGGGATTTCGGTTACTGCATTTTTATGTTTTGACTTATCTCGCGCTTCAATTGATCTGGCCCTATTCAGCCTATGATCGCTTTCTGGTGCCAATCCTGCCCTTTCTAATTTTATTTCTCATCTTGGAACTTTTAAATTTAGCGATGTTATTAAGAAAAGAGGTCAGTGCAGGGTTGACCATCTCCGGTGGAATGAGTGTTGGGGTCATCTTTATAATCATTAGTGTAATCATCGGATTTGGTGCCACTTATTATGGATTAGGCGTCTATTATTCGGTCACATCTCTAAAGAAAAAATATATTGAACGAGCCAACGAAGATTTAGAGGCGATATATTGGCTAACTGAAAATACCGAACAAGATGATATTCTTATGTGTTATCGCGACCCGCTGTACTATCTGTACACCAATCGTAAAGCAATCCGGTCATCTCCCTTAAAAGATGGAGGGAAAATTGTAGGGAATCAGTCTGATTTGGAAGAAAAAAAAGTAATAATCAATAACCTCATTACTAAAAACAATGTCAAATATTTGATACTTACATCAACAGATTTGGAATTAGAATCACAAGCGGATGAATATCAAAAAGCTTATAAATTACTTATAAAGGAATCTCCTCATTTATTTTTTCCGGTTTTTACCTCTAGTGATGGGCGGTGTGTCATTTATCTTATTCAGGCTTCTGCAAAGTAACCTTTCAGAATGTGGAAAGGGTTTAATCCTTATCATCTTTGGGCAAAAAAACAACATCTTTATGCTGAATTATGAGTCCCTGATTTTTGGGAGTATCTTTTAATAAAATGTTAGCCGTGGTGTCGGCATAAACCAGTTTCCATTTCCCGCTTGCTATGAGCAGTTGGCAGATGGGTGAATTGGCATTGAACATGACCCAACTTATATCATACTTATCCAATACTTCTTCATATCCGAGTTGAGCAGTTGCGACTTTGACGTATTCTTTAAGCAAAGGGACGCCGTACATATCTGAACGCCCATCCATGAACACTTTATAGTTGGGGTAGCTTTTATAAATGATATAGCCACCCCAACTATCATTGTTGAACATCCTTCCGGGGATTTCATTTTGTAAGACAAACTCCATCGCTTCTACAGGGAAACGGCTTTTGTCGTGTTGAAAAGCCCACAGTTGTTTGCCTCCTAATTTTCCGCCGTTTAATGCAATTGCCAAACACCCCAGAATGCCAACCCATATCCAGAGATGTTTATTAAAGCGGGTTTCCAATGAGGTAATGTTGGCAGAAATTTTTAAGAATATTTCTCGCAATTCACCAATTAATTTAACTGATGTTACATAATTGATAAGTCCGTCAAAAACTTCAGTAAATCGTATGGCAGCCATCGGGGTGACAATTAGCCCTAGAAGTGGAATGTATCTGGCTGAGTAAAGAGACATATGAACAAGCAGCAAAACCAGCAAACTTTCGATTAACCCCGGCTTTCGTTTTGAAAAAATTAAAATTCCAAGATAAAAAAGCAATACAAATTCAAATACACCATGTTTGTGAAAATTTGGCGATAACCATTCAGCCACATTATCCATAATGAATTGCCGTCCGATGAGATGAAATGGAAAATAGAGAATCGCCGGTCCCTGTGGATTGCAGAAGGTAGCCAGTAACGTAATGCCAAAAATCATGGCGAGTGACTTGCAGGATTTTTTGGCGGCTTCACGCCTTTCTGAAATGGTAAGAGCAATAATTAAATTGCCACCCAGATAAATTCCCACCAGCATCAATCCGAAGATATATCCACCATGCAGGTTGACCCAAACCAACATTAAAACCGGTAAAAACTTTAAATAATTTATTCCCTCACGCTGATGCAGTTCCAAAATGATGAAAAAAGCCAAGGTAAATAAAAAAGAGAAAATATGCGGACGCGCCAACCAGTGCAGTGAAGATGCCCACGCGCCGATTGCCGTAAAAAATACGGCGATCATCGGACTGACTTTTCTAAAGAGCAAAAAGCGATAAAGCAGAAAGTAGGTTAAAGCGATTAGAATAGCCGAAAATATCACCACTCCATTTAATCCCATCCATCGATGGATGAAAGCAAAAATAACTTCGGCTAACCATTCGTGGGCTGTCCATGCAGTTTCAGGTAAGGTGTGCGAGTAGGGGTCGTGAAAAGGAATTTGCCAGGTCTTTAAAATATTTTCGCCGGTTATCAAATGCCAGCCGGTATCCCCATCGTATAACAGCGCCGTTCCAACCGTAAGAATATTGAACAATATTCTTAAAAAGAGGACATCCCCAATTGATGGCATCAGCCAGATAAAAATTTTATTTTTCATCATGGATTATAGATGTTTCGCCAGTTAAAATTCTCAAGCCTATCCCGGACATTCGCCACCGAATACTTCACCTCGATTATTTAACTCGTCGATGTTTTGCCTGATGAAGGTTTTCATCAATCAACAAAAGCGATGTTCTCATCCTGTTGAGTTCAATACATTCTGGGGGAGGGGTTGCCAACGTGAATATGGGGACCGGTGGCTGAACCGCGCACGGCGCTACGAAAGACAATAAATGGCAAACCTTTTCCGCGTAAGTAGGTGATAATGGTTCGCCCTTCGGCGCTGTCCGGATGCACGGCAATATCGAATGAATTCCGGTGGTCATAATTCAAGCTCGTATGTAGAACGGTTTGACCGAAGGCGCTTACGGGAAGGGTTCGCCCATATTTGGAAATGAACAATTTATCCAATTCGTGTTTGACTTCGGTTTTACGAATCGGTATCCACACTCTGCGATTTTCTTTTTTGGCGTCGTTGGGTTTAATTTCTTCGGGCTTCACCTCTTCCGGTGGCGGGGGTGGCGGCAGATATTGCCAGGCAGTTAATTGCGTGTCAGGATTGCGCTCTAAAAAAACATCGCGCACATATCCGGTCACTTTTACTTGAGCAACCTCACGAACGCCACACCAGGTTCCCTCCATGCTGACAATCTCTAAAGCGATAATGACCACATCTCCCTTTTTCAGAGATTTAACCACGGCACTTTGAGTTGAGGCTTCGGTGTAGATGTTCAGTGAATCCGTTTTGACGATGGCTTGCCAATCGTTTTGATTATCTTGCATCAATGCACCCTTGGTGATTTGGGTGAACCCTAAGATAATCACCAGAAAAAGAAGACCGATGAGCCAGCGTGAAATAACGACCGGAATATTTTTTGCTTCCCACAATTTCATGAGATCGGTTTGTGCTTTACCCTTCCACAACGAACCAGGCATTGCCCAATCGCCTGGGAATTTCAAATCATCACTTCCTTATGGTCTACCCGTTCGCTGATGATAATATCAACAATCATTTCCCAGGGAATATGATGAGTATGTTTCACATTCGGCGTCGATATATCAGGAACAAATTTGTGAACCAGCAAAAAATCTTCCTGGGAAATATCCAGAGCGATGTCGAAGTTGGTCTCCGTCAATGAACAGTAACCGCTTGGGGAAGCGGGTTCGAGATTTTGCGAACGCATGCTGAACTCCCCGCCACCAAGTAGTATGTTTACGGTTATTCCTTTATTCGGTCTGTAGATGTGTTTCTCTCCGTTGACTGTGGACATATTTTTTTTGATTAATTTCTCCCATTTGGCTTTCATCATACTGCTACCACCTTCTTAGCCGCATTCAGCGGGATTTAATCAGTTCGGTTTATTGTCAAAAATGTTTGATGTGCCTCCAATCGCTTTGATAAGTTCTGCCAGTTTGAAACCAGCGATTAATCGGCAATTCATTGGTGCAAAAATTTATGGCTTCAACCCTTGGCAGTTTTAGTCACAAGGCGCTCGGCATTGGCAATGCGCTTGAGCATCAATAGCGCATCGCGTCGCTTTGTAGCATTGCCATAAGCGACCACGCGACTGAATGCCAGGCGAGCTTTCGCTTTGTCGCCCAAACCCCAATAACATTCGCCTATCCAATATTGGCAAACGCTGACGGTTTCCGGCTCGGAATATTGTCTGAGAAGCCAATTGAACATTTCCAACGCCTCTGCATAACGACGGTTTTTCAATCTTGCAACCGCATCATGAAAGGCAATGGAGACACGGTTTGTAGAACCGGATAGGGCGAGGGGCTTGGGTTTAGCGCGGGTCTCGACCTTTTCTCCGATGACCTGTACACCTTGTTTGAATTGACCGGAAGCAATGGTTTGACTGGTACTGGGTTTTAAGTGA
The DNA here is from genome assembly GCA_040754075.1 of Acidobacteriota bacterium. Lineage (NCBI taxonomy): Bacteria > Pseudomonadati > Acidobacteriota > Acidobacteriota bacterium. The sequence goes on along the minus strand of JBFMDH010000041.1, from coordinate 33,411 downwards.
ACGATTCCGCTGCTGGTTTCTGAAAATGGTTTCAACTCAATTACCGTCGGTGAAGGAATGCGTTTTTCCGCTTCGATAAGATTCTTTCGCGCTTTTTGATAGGTCGGGTCAATGGCTAACGCTTGGCGAAACGCCTTGCAAGCATCTGCCCATTGACGTTGTTCCATATAAACAACCCCTAAATTATTCAATCCGGCGACCCGTCCATTGGCAATCGTGAAAGCTCTCAGCGCGTTTGGATAATCGCCGAGATGTCCCAGCGTGATGCCCAGATTATTTTGCGCTTCCGGGAGAAACGGTTCAAGATTTACCGCTCGTTCCAGGTAATACCGTGCCGGTTGAAAATCACCCCGCGCAAGGTACACATAACCGGCGTTGGCATAGAGTGAGCCATTATCGGGTGCAAGCTGGATGGCTGATAAAAAGCTTGAAATCGCGCCATCGAGATCATTGGTTTGCAATTTTATTTTGCCCAGCAATTCCAAACCCTTGACCGAATCGGGAGCTAAGCGCAAAGCTGCTTCGGCGTGTTGAGAAGCCAGCGCGTAATCGCCCCATTCATTCCATATTTTTGCTAACCCCAAATCCGCAATCGGGTCTTGCGGAGCGATGGTTTTGATTTCCTGATAAAGTTGAAAGGCATGTCGATGAAGCCCTGCTTTAAAGTAGGCTTCAGCAAGTAGAGTTCGAGATTGGATGTCCCGCGCATTGGCACCGGCGACCTGAATCAAAGCCACCAGTTGCGGTTTGGCTTTTAACAACTCAGCCAGTTTTTCTTCCGAGGCAACCGTATTTTCCTGAGATATTTTTAAAACGGTTCTGATGTACTCCGATAAATCCGCCGGATCAGCGGATTGATAAGGGGTGGTCGCCGCAGGGGCACGAGGGGTTATGGCAACCGACTTGCGTTTCTTACATCCCGACAAAAGCCCGAAAACAAGCGCCATAATTAGCATTCCGGCAATTCCAAAACGTTTCATGTTACCCTCCTTCAGCGTTGGTTTCGCTGATTTCCAAAAGGTCTCCCACAGCCGTTTGGGTTAGTGCCAAAACTCCTGCTGGCAATTCGATGACGCTTCTGGCTGCCGATTTCAGGGCAGCTATCCGAAAGGGCGACAGTTGCTGATAAAGGTGTACCACACGAAATTTTGAATCCAGGTAAACCACATCAATCGGAAACTTCATGCCGATGGTGTGAACCCCTTGCGAAGGCAAAATCCATAATCCTTTACCAACGGAAAATTCATCCGCCCTTCGACCAAGCAAGCCTTTTATGCGGCTCCAGGAGGTCGCGGCTTTTTCGACCTCCAAAGCCAGAAGCGTATTTTTGGTGCGATTAAAAACTCTGAATCTGGACACCGATGATTTAGCCGTCGTCAGATTAACTTCTTGATTTGCTGCGCCGACGGACGATGATAATCATCAGCACGAATGCAGCCAGGATTAAACAGATTACTTGAAATGTTGACATGTACGTTTCCTCCAATTTAGATTGAATGACCTGCTAAACTGCAATTTAATGCCCACCGATTTTCGGTAATAAATCACGAATGATTGCCAGGAATGCCGGGAATACCACCACGATAAAGATGGCGGGAAAAATAAAAAACACCAAAACCGGAACCATTTTCACAGCGGTTTTCGCGGCGCGTTCTTCAGCCCGTTGACGACGCTTGGTGCGCAATGAATCCGAAAACACGCGCAGCGATTGGGCGATGCCGGTTCCGAAACGGTCGGTCTGGATGAGCACCGCGACCAATGCCTTCAAATCATCGACATTAGTTCGATGGGCTAAATTTCGTAGCGCATCGGCGCGGCTTCGACCGGCACTAACTTCCAAATTATATAATCGTAATTCTTCGCTCATTGCCGGGTGAACCAAACGAAGTTCATGCCCAATTCGCAGCAACGATTGGTCTAACCCTAAGCCCGCCTCTACACAGACCACGGTTAAATCAAGGACATCAGGAATCGCCAGTTGGATGCGTTCCTGACGGTTTCGACTTTTCGTAGAAAGCCAAATATCCGGGATTGCTGCGCCTAACAATAGCGATAGAAGGATTCGTAAAATGATGGAGTCAGGATAGCTGGTCAGATTGAAGGTTATAAAAAGGATAATCGCCAGCGCCAATTTGACCCCGTAAAATAATACGGGCCCATCTTTGTGACGAATGCCAGCGTGCATAAGCCGTTTTTCCTGGCGCGACATCTCTTCGGGGGAACGCGGAATGATGTCGCCAAGCGGTTTAAACAATCCTTCAGCCCGTTTCATGTAGTTGCGCCAGTCGAATCTCCGTTGGTTCGATTGTGGAAGACTTTGCCCGACGCGCTCTTCCAGGTTTCGCCGCTTGCTGAAAAGCAGCATGGCTAAACTGAAAATAATGAGAAATGCCAGTACCCCTAAAATAACGGCTAAGAGAGTAAGACTCATCGTGGTCACCTCTAAACTTTAATACGGATAATTTTTCGGATAATTAAAAACCCGATGATTTGCAGTATCACCCCGACTGCCAAGGCTTTTTGACCGAGCGGGTCGGTAAACAATCGTCCGACATATTTGGGGTTTCTCAGATACATCAGGAAAGTGAATCCCGGCGTTAGCGCCATCAACAGGTAAAGCGTCATGCGTCCTTGGGCGGTCACCACTCTAACCTGGCGCAAAATTTTGAAGCGTTCACGAATGACGTGTGAAAGATTATCGAGAATTTCCGCCAGATTGCCGCCGGATTCCCGTTGGATTTGCAGCGCGGAAGTGAAAAAAAACACATCGGTCAACGGCATCCTTACGGTTAAGTTGTGTAAAGCTTCTTTCAGCGGCATTCCCAGATTTTGTTGTTCAAAAGTGATTTTGAATTCGCCCGCCAATGGCTCAGGCATTTCCCGCGCGATGAGTTCAAAACTGGTGGTGAAGGCATGTCCGGCGCGAACCGCGCGCGCCAGCATATCGATGGCATCCGGGAAAAGTTCTTCAAATTTTGAAAATCGGCGTTGTCGATAAAAAGCCACGACCGCAAACGGAATCGCGCCGCTCAGTAAGGCAAGCGCCAGCCCGACTAACATTGGTAAGCTGGCAATAAAGCTCACGAGTAAAAAAACGATAACGGCAACCGCCATCGCAATCATCAACAGCGTTTCGACGGTAATCTTCAATGCCGATTGTTCGATATACAGTTGTAATTTGCCGGTGATGGGAATCTTCATCAACAGACGACTGAAGATGGGAATCTGATTTAAAACGGCATCCCGAAGCAATACGACTTCAGGGTTGGGTGAAGATTGAAATGCCGATTCTTGAATCGCTCCTAAACGCATTTGCATTCTTTTTTTGGCTGCGGGTATTTCAATGAAAAAATACATTCCGCTCAGGAGGAGACTGAGCGTGATAAAAAAAATCAACACTGTCAAAATTGCAATCATAACCCCTTACCTCTTCAATCAAATCAGTCTGCTGCATTGAGCAAATTGGTTTCAAACATATCCATTGGCAACCGTATTCCGGCAGCCAAAAGTTTTTCGCTAAATTTGGGGCGAATTCCCGTAGGTCTTAATCTGCCACGCACACGATTATTGGCATCGTACCCTTGCCGCTCAAAAATAAATAAATCCTGCATGGTTACGATTGCGCCTTCCATCCCGGTGATTTCCGAAATACTGGTTACTTTGCGGGTGCCATCGGTCAACCGGGTAATTTGCACGACAAGATTAATTGCCGAAGAAATTTGCTGGCGTATCGCTTTATCCGGCAAATTCAGGTTTGCCATTGCCACCATAGTTTCCAATCGGCTCAAGGCATCACGCGGACTGTTGGAATGGATGGTAGTCATCGAACCTTCGTGCCCGGTGTTCATCGCCTGCAACATATCGAGCGCCTCTTCGCCGCGAACCTCACCAACCACGATGCGGTCTGGACGCATACGCAAGGTATTGATAACCAGTTGCCGTTGTTTTACCGACCCTTTGCCTTCGATATTGGGCGGACGAGTTTCCAGGCGCACGACGTGTTCCTGTTTTAATTGGAGTTCGGCAGCATCTTCTATAGTGATGATGCGCTCTTTCTCAGGAATAAACGCAGAAAGCACATTCAGCAACGTGGTCTTTCCCGCGCCGGTTCCACCGGAAATCAGAATATTAAGTTTGCCAATGACCACAGCCTTTAATAATTCGAGCATCGGCACACTGAGCGTTCCGTTGCCGAGTAAATCGTCTGCGGTTAACGGGTCTCGACCAAATCGGCGGATGGATAGGGTTGGGCCGTCGAGAGCAAGCGGGGGGATAATCGCATTGACACGTGAACCATCCGGTAACCGCGCATCGACCATCGGTGAAGATTCATCAACCCGCCGACCGACTCGCGAAACGATACGCTCGATGATGCGCATCAGATGTTGGTCATCATTAAAGGTAACATCGGTTTTTTCCAACATACCATTGCGCTCTATATAAATGATATTTGCGCCATTCACTAAAATATCGGCAATCGAGGGATCATCAAGCAAAGGTTGAATCGGGCCATAACCGAATAATTCATCTAAAATTTCGCGCACGATTTTTTCCCGTTCGGTTTGCGAGAGCGGGGTTTTTTCGCGTTGTAACATGTCGCGAATAATCAACCCGACCTGCTCGCGCCCGGCTTCTTCGCCGGAGCGATTTAAACTCTCAAGGTCAATCTCATTGAGGATTTTAGAATGTAAATTCGCTTTGAGTTCTCGATAATCTGTGGCAAACATGGTCGTTCCCCTCCTGCATCAGCGATGAAGCTGCAACTTATGAGAAAAATTTTAAGAACCCGGTTTTCTTCTCTGGCAGTGGAAGTTCCGCCAGTTGATAAGCCAATGTACGATAACTGGAGGCGAGGTCAGAGTGGTTTGCGGTGACCACCGGCTCGCCGGTATTGATCGCTTGAATTGCGCCTTTATAATTATTCGGCAATTTCCAATTCACCGAACGTTTCAAGGCTTTTTCAATTTCACTTTCGGAAATTTCATCCGATTTTCGTTGACGATTTAACACCACTCGCAATTTATCGGTTGCCCCGATGGATGATAAAAATCTGAGCAATCTTTCGGTGCGCATAATGGCGGGCAATTCCGGGGTGAGCACCACCACCACTTTCGACGCCATGCCGGTGATGATTTGTAAATAATCTTTATTCAATGATGATGACAAATCGATAATCGTCTGGGTGTAGGTTTGCGTGGCGACATCCAACACTTTGCCGATGGCATCGACGCTATACAAAATATTGGGATTGAATTCGCGAGGACCTGCCAGAACCGAAACCCCATTGGCACGCGATGTGAAACTCTCCAATAAAACCGGGTCTAAACGGGAAGCTGATTGCAACACGTCGGTGATGGTAAATTGGGGTTTCAAATTCAGGTTGGTGGCGGCATCACCAATCGGGCCACTTAAATCAATCAAAGCGACATGGGCGTCGGGATTGACTGCCAACGAGGTTGCGATGTTAATGGATAAAGCGGTAGCGCCAACGCCCCCTTTAGCCGAGGTCACACAATATATTTTTCCTGCCTCTTTGGTGCGTCGTTGTTGTTCAGAGATGTAACGTCCGATAGCTTGCGAAAGATTGCGTGGGTGCAGCGGTTTGGCGAAAAACTCGCGTACCCCGGTTCGCATGGTTTCGATAATCAGTTGCGGGTCGTTGGACGTGGAAAGCACGAATAGCCAGGTATCGGGTACAGCCTTATGTAAAAAATGTAAGGTTTGCAATGCCGATTGGGTGCTATCCATATCCACGATGATGATGTCGGGTGACGCTTCGAGTAATTGCCGCGAAGCCCGGTCACCGATGGTCAAGCAGTATTGTTCCAACTCGATTTTGACCGTAGCTAATCCGGTCGCCCCCACTTGAATGCGTAACGTCTCTCTGGTCTCCTCTGATGGAGAGATAATTCCGATAGTGATTTCTGTAGCTGTCATACTTCTGTTTTACTTCCGAACCTTATGAGTGCAAAAAATCAATTTGATTGAATAAATTTAGGGAACCCTGACTAAACGCAAGGGAATTGCGTAGGGTCCGGTTTCCGTAGGGTCAATGCCCCCGCCGCCACCGCCACCGCCATTGCCTTGGCATCCCCAAACCCCAACCACTCGCCCGACGGCATCATTGCCATTACAACTCGGTGCTTGATTGGCATTGTTTTGAAAGCCTTCCAGGAAAATTAAAGCAAATCCGATTATTTGTAATTGAGGTTGTGTGCCTCCCGGAAAATCAGCAGTTGGGCAAAAAGGAGTGCCTCCAAAAGAGGCGTTGCAAACATCCCAAACCGGCGCGGTAAACAACGCTCTGCTGGTGCTGTAAATATTTCCATCGGGTCGTCGGTATTGTCCCGGTGCGACATAAATATCCCGATTATCTACATTCCCCTGTCCGCAACCGATCATAGTGCTAATTCCCTGATTGACGGGACCAACATGATTGCCAGTCAGCACCGAATAGGTGGTATCACAAAATCGCGGGTCTGAAATAAAGCTGGAGATAATCTCATCAAGATCGCCCGGCTGCGTACCCCCAAAATCAATCAGGTAAAATTGACCTGGTCGCAAGGCATTCCCCGGATTTTGCGGTTTGACTGTAAAACGATTGTTACCGGAGGCAATTTGAGTTAATGCCCAGTTTGTCGTTTGGCGCGTTTGCGGATCAATGAGAATGTTAGGCGGACTTGTTGTACATGGCGTACAAGCCGTATCACTTCCGTTGTTTGAAACATAGAGAGCGGTGTTGGGAATAAAGAAGGGTTTGACGTTGCCTGAACCGGTCGCGCTATTGGAGGCTTCGGCAATCCCGGTGGCGCTGATGTTGGTTGTCGATTGCCCCAGTGCATCTGCGAAATAGGTGCTTTGGGAATGGGCAATGGTCACTGTCACTCTTCGATTATTGGTATCAACCGCAACCGTCACCTCGCCTGCCGCAATCGGGGTTCCCAATATCACATTGTTGATTGCCGTTTCTGTCGCCGCGTTCGTTGCGGTTGCCGGTTGCGTTGCGGTTGGCGTATTGATAAAGGTAAACGCTCCGGCAAGGGCTGCGGCATCGGCGGCACGTTGCGCCTGGGTGCGCGCGCTTGACGCGATGCTGACATCAACTGCTAATCCCGCAAATCCCAAGAATAAAAATAAACAAGCAGCAACCACCACTAAGGTATATCCGCGTTCATTTTGATGTTTGGGCATGGTACAACTCCTTCCCGATGGCAATTCCTTTAACCGTTAATTGTTTTTCGGTGGGGGAACGCCCACTTTCCCATCAAATTTGTCCTTGTCCAAAAAGCTTTTCGGAAAGGTTGGCAATGATGGCACTTGCCCGGGTGATAAAGGCTTCACCAATTTCGGGGTCACCATAACCAATAATTCCGTGTTACTGCGATTGACGCTTTTGCTTTTGAAAAGTTTTCCAATAATCGGTATATCGCCGAGACCGGGGATTTTTGAGCTGATTTCGGTCAACCGATTATCAATCAAACCGGCGATGGCGAAACTCTGCCCGTCGCGCAATTCAATTTCGGTTTCTGCGCGACGCGATGAAATTGCCGGAACCAGAAAACCGGAAATCGTCAAGGCATTGGCAAAATCAAGGGCGCTGACTTCCGGCGCGACTTTCAATCGAATCTTGCCGTCGGGCAAGATATTCGGGGTAAATTTCAAGCGCACACCGAATTCTTTAAAGATGATGGTTACGGCATTCAGCCCGGTTGCGGTTTGCACGACCGGGAAGGGAAATTCACCACCGGCGAGGAAACTGGCTTCCCGACCATCGAGCGCCATCAAATTCGGTTCGGCGAGAATCTGTAACAGATTGCGCTGTTGCAAAGCGCGCAAGGTTATCCCCAAATTCAAATCCGGTCGAAAAATAAACACATTTAAAAGGTCGCTTAGCGTGAAGGTGCTTTCAAAACCTTCACTTTGACCAGGGATTCTGCCGGTGACATCGGCAGCCCGGGTCTGACCGAATTGTTGAGTAGAAACCGTTCCTACGGTTTGACCAGCGCCGGTGCTGAACACATTCAATCCCAGTTGTTGAATGGCTGAGCGGTCAACTTCGGCAAACCGCACCTGTAACAATATCTCTCCCTGAGTTGCCGGAATGCCAAGCACATTGACGACGTTCTTCACGCGCGTTTGGGCAAGCGCCACGGCGCGGTCTGCGACCTCTTTTGAAGACACGATGCCGGTGAGAATGATTGACGAATCAGCCTGACTGACTTGAATATTTTCACCCGGAAAAACTTGTTGAAATACTTCCCGCAAACCGCTGATGTCGAGTTGCACTTGTAAATCAAAAGAGCGTGTGCGTTCTTTATCGTCCCAGAGAATGAGCGTGACATTGCCGGGCGTCAGTCCATGAATCAAGACTTGATTGGGTGACACAATGATTGCCGAAGCAATTGCCGGGTCGGTAACCGAGACCCGTTTCAAGGGTTCGGGCGAGCGTAAGACCAGAGATTTATTGGCGAACACCCTTAACGTGATGGGTTCTTCCGCGCCCTGCAAATTGATTTCGTTGGCGCTGTTGATATGTGGTCTGTTGACGGTTCGGGTGCGCTGTTGGGATATTTCCACGCCGGGTGATGATTGCGCCATTCCCACAGAAACCGTGAACAGATGTATTAAGATGAGGATAACACCTGTGCGTTTTTTCATAGGCAGATATTTTCTCCTTTTGCAGCGTGTTTCCTGCGCTAATTATTGGGTGGCTGTTTTTCAAAAATCCGAGTCTCTCGCTTGTCTCCCTTTATCAGTTCCACCTCAACCGTAATTTTGGTTGGCTGGGGTGGAGGGGTGGCGGCGGTTGTCGGTGGCGGTATCGTCACCACAGGTTTGGGAGCGACAGGTTTTCTCGGCGCGACTCTGACCACAACGGGTTTGTATTTAACCGGAGCCGGCTCGGTTGTTGGTGCAGCAGCCGGTGACGAAGATGGCGATGAGGTCGTCGAACTCCCCGTATAAATGCCGGTTTTGCTTGAGGCAATCGGATTGGCTTGTTCAGTATCGAGTGGATTGCGAAGCGCCAAACGGATACGACTTTCAACCGAAGCCAGCACCAGTTTTTGAGCATCAGCCGGAGTCACCAACAAGGTGACCACTTGAACGTTATTGAGTGGTTTGCCTTGAGCATCTCTTTCGACATTTTGTCCTGCTGCCAGCACCTCGATGTTCTCCAGAAAAACTTTCGATAGGTCGCCATCACGACCTTCAACCGAACCGACAGCGATGACATCAACATGAGTTCCGGGAGTCACGAAACCAGCGACTCCGGTCACATCATCAACTTTTACGGAAACAGCACGCATCCCTTCAGGAATTACCGTAGTCAACCCCGCGCCGGCTTCTTTGGGTGCGAGTTTGGTTTCCAGTATCGGTTCGTTGGCGGTTAATGGAACGATGACACCGCGTCCGATTAACTGTTGCGGGTCTTTAAAACTGCCTTCCGGTGAAGCATTCGCGGGCCAGGTCGTAAGCCGCAATTGCTGTTCGGTGAGCCGGGTTCCAACCGGAATCTTTTCCAATGCGACAATAATCTGAATGGTATCTTGAGAGGGATCAAAGCGATTCTGGAGCATACGATAGGCGAGGAAAGCCACCACGACACTCATCAGGATGGCAAACAAAGCTAAAATTATCATGCGATTTCTATTCATAATCATGCCTCCTGTTCTCCAAAAATGGTGAGGAAAACTTCAATATAAATTCCGAAAAACTGCGCTTCCGCGAAGGTTGACGGCATTGCCTTGTAAAAAGAAAACATCCTCAATCAATAATGGGCGATTATGAGTAACGACGATTTCTGATGCGGTTGAGAACACCCCACCGATTGAGATGGTATAGCCTTGATTCACCGTCACATCATTTTCAGTTATCGTAATGCCTTCCTGACTGAGATAAGTTACAACTCTGGTTTTTATTGAAGCGGTGATTTGCGCCTGGGTTTGACAATTCGCGGCATTGCAACCACCCAGGCAATCACTACAATTTACCGGACGACAGGCAATACAGTTTTGGGGCAAGGAAGAGAAACGCGCACCCTCACGCGCGGCATTTTGAAGAATTTGATACTCTCGAATCAGTAGTCCTAAATCAACAATTACCACAAACAAGACCAGGAGAAACGGCAGGATTAAGGCTAATTCAATCACCATCGCGCCGCGTTCCCCGCGCCAATTTCTATTCACTTGTTTAAGGACTGGTTTCATTGCGCATCAATGAGGTTCCTCTAATGTTCAAACTGATATTGCCCAGTAGCGGCAAAGACAAAAAGCTATAAGGGACAGACACCTGAACTTTGGTAAATTCGATTCCGTTGATAACCACAGGGGTAGCTATCCCGGCTCCGTCATTGATGGTTATCGTTGCCCCTTCGATAGAAGAAGATTGCATGAAAGCGGTTACACGAGTACGAATATCTGCGTCCGGTTGGAGGGTTGAAGTACCGGTATTGGGAACCACTGCATAGCGCGCGCCTTCACGCGCGGCATTGGTGACAACATTTTGCACATTGAACATGCGCCCGGCTTCGATGATGGTAAAAATCAAAGTAAAGAGCAGCAGTAAGACCAGCGCGCCTTCGATTACCGAAGCGCCGCGTTGCCTGGATTTTTGCGTATATCGGTTCATTATTGCCTTCCAAAAAAGACAAATAACCAAGTCGCAAAAGTCACCGAGACCCCAAAAGGAATTTTCAAAGCGTGGTCATTATCAATGTTCAACTCTGCGTGAGGTTTCAGGCGACCAAGTAAAACATGCTTGCCTAACCTACCCATATTTTTAACCGTTTTAAGCAGGGCTTTTGACCATATTGCCTGAAAGATTGCCATTATTCCGGCAATGATGGCAGAAATCACAAACAGGGTAAAAATATGTTTAAAGGTAACTGCCGCTCCAAGCGCGCCCATCAACTTAACGTCCCCGGCACCAATTCCGCGCATTAAATATATGGGAAAGAGGAATGCCAGTCCGACAATCAAGCCGAGCGAACTTGTCCACAAACCAGATAGCCCATCATGAAATGAATGCCAGCTTAGAGAAAGCAAAACCGTCAGCACGATGAGCCAGTTGGGGATTCGCCGATACCGCAAATCCCAAATGCCTGCCGCTGTCACACTTGCCAGTATGAAAATTTTTATCACTGGGTTCGCCATTGGGGGATTGAGTAATAGCCCAAGGCTAATACCCAATCCAATGGTGAAGCTTGGTGTCGTTCTCTCGTAAAGTTTATTTACAATGCGAGGGAACTGACAGCAGCCGAGAAGACGTTACTTACTGCGCTATCCACACCAGGTGTCAAACCAGCAACAGTTAAGGCGACCAGAACAATCATGAGCGCATACTCAATAATATCCTGACCTGAGTCTTCTGTGAGGAATCGGATAATCAGGTTTTTCATGTGGGGGTACTCCTTTTCACTAAAATGATTTTCAGGAATTTAACTATCTCGCATTAAATGCGGTAGTGAATGTTCCGAACCAATCGAAAGGGATAAGCTAAGAATCATTCCAAAGATTACGCATCTATGGTGGTAATCAAATAAAAATGAGCGAAGTAACAACTCAATGCTCGTGCTGTGCTGTTGGAGATATAGGTAAAATGAGCGATTGAATCCTGAAAAATTCAGTGGATTGAGCTGAGTTGTTAATGTATTTTTGGGGGACATACCCTGCAACCCCCTTCTCGTTTTAATGGTAATTCAGCCTCTGTGGGCGATTCGTCCTAGCTAGCGGGAGGCAGTATACGTAGGAGAGATTTTGTATACGACCAAGATAAATGGGAGGTAATTTGTCTAAGCTAGCAGCGGGAGTATACTCGAAAATAAACCCACAATCAACCACCTGTTTGGGTTATTTGTTAAAGTTTTTCGGGGGATTTCGGTGAGGGGAAGTCACCGCTTACACTTGCCCCTCACCCGGATTATCCAACCGATTAGTCTATCGCTTCTTTAATTTTCTCGGAGCATAATAAGGTTTACCGGCTGATTGTTGTTTTTGAACTTCCTTGCCCCAGTTGGTTCCGTAATCCCGTTCAGCATTGGTAAGCGCCCACGCCTGCCGTTTATAGTTCCAGTTATCGGGGTTCAGACGTTGCGCCTCCTTATAGTGCGCAATCGCATCCTCAGCCAATCCTTTATGCGATAAATATTCGGCAAGGGCAAATTCTGCCGATGCCAGCGCGTGTTCTACCTTTTGCGGAGCGAGTCGCTCTTTCAACTCTGCCTCGCTGAATACGAATTCGCTTTTGTCGCCATTACTTGCCCAATCACGTATGGCATTCAAATATTCTTCGGCATCCAACCCGGTCATCACTTTATAACGATTATCGACATAGGCAACTTCATTGGGGCGAACGATGCGACCCTCTTCGTTTATCCACACGGCGGTTGGCACATTGACCATGTCGAAAAGTCTGGTAATCAGGTGCGTCTCATCAATCAGGACGGTGTATTCAAGCGGGGTTTTGGTTATCCACGGGGCGGCGTCTTTTGCCCCGCCAGTGTCTTGGGCAACGGAAATAATTTCAAAATTTTTTTCTTTCAATTCGGCGTAAAGTTTTTGCCAGCCTGGCAAATCGAACCGGCATCCTCACCACGAAGCCCAGGTGATGAGCATTACCTTTTTGCCGCGAAAATCGGTGAGCGAATGTTTTTTACCGTTTAAATCGGGCAAAGTGAAATTTGGCGCTTCCAAAGATTCGAGATGAGCATTCTGGGCGTCCGGTCTGGGACCGAAATAATAGACCGAATGTTTTTCGTCGAAGGCGACCGGTTGTTTAACCAGGCGCGCAAATTCTGAAACATTGAACCATTCGGTTTTGCCCTGTTTCATGACAAATTGCGTCTTGCGATTTTTAGGAATCGGGAAACAGAGTTCATCACGACAAATCCCTTGGGGTTTAACAACGTAACGGGTCGCCAAGGTTAAATCCTTCATCGTGACCCAAACATCTTTCGTTGGTGAAATCATCACGTTTACCGTTGTCGGCTTTTCGTCAAATATGATGGTCATAGGTTTAGTCTCTGCAAGCACGCGGTAACTTGCCAACAAGCCAAGTAACCAGGCGAGCGAAAAGAGAATCAGTTTTCGCATATCTGCTCCTTTAAAGTTTTGAGTGGGATATATCTCTTACGGATGAAATTGTTGAATCGGTTTCAATTTTTAATGGATACGTTTGGTTTGTCGCCGCACATAATCCATCAAAATATATTGCCCCAGGGTCATCGTGGTTGTGAAATAAGCCTTGCCGCGACAAATCTCGGTGATTTTTTTAACGAATTCGATTAAATAATAATCATCTGCAAGCATAAAGGTATTGATTAAAATTCCGCTGCGACGACAATTGGCGACCTCTTTAAAGGTTTCTCTTAAAATCATCGGGTCAAGCCCCATCGAATTTTTATAAATCCGCCCGTCTTCCATAGTCATCGCCGAGGGTTTGCCGTCGGTAATCATGATGATTTGCTTCATATCTTTCCGTTGCCCGTTGAGGATACGCCTTGCCAGTCGCAAACCTTCGAGCGTGTTGGTGTGATAGGGACCGACCTGAACCCGCGCAACCTGTGACAAGGGGATTTCTTCGGCGGAATCATGAAAGAGAACTACTCGAAGGGAATCGCCGGGATATTGCGTGCGAATCAAATGTGACAAAGCGACGGCAACCCGTTTGGCGGGCGTGAAGCGGTCTTCACCATACAGAATCATCGAATGCGAACAATCAAGCATCAACACCGTGGCGCAGGAACTTTTATACTCGGCTTGATGCACCATCAAATCCCCGTACTCCAGATTGATTGGCACACCTAAGCCTTCGCGACCAATAGCCGATTTCAAAGTGGCGCTGACATCCAGGTTTAACACATCGCCGAATTCATAGCGTTTTGCGGCATCACTCGCTTCAATATCAGTTGCCAGGTGATTGGTATCGTGACGACCGAATGAGGCTTTGCCAAGCGAGGCAACCAGTTCTTTTAAAGTTTTATAACCGAGAAAATCCAAACCTTTGTCGGTGACTTCAAATTGGATGGATGCGTCCTGCGCTTTACCCGTCTGCCCGCCTTGCGAAGTGACCTGGGTTTCCTGCGGCGTGCCTGACGATGGTTGTTCTGTGCGAATGTAGCCTTCATCAATCAAGCGTTCAATCAATTTATCGATGAGTTCGTTCAAGGCATCCATTTTGAGATTGCCCTTTTCATCATAAAACTGGTCGAGTTCTTCCGGCGAAAGCAAGCTTTCGTTGAGCAGCGCGTCCATAATCGCTTCACGCAAAGCATCAAGCGAGGTGTCCTGTTCATTGCCATACATAAAATAGGGGTCATCAAACCCGCTCTGCATGAAAAATTCCGAGAGCTTATCCATCAAATCATTCAGGTCTAACGACTCCCAATCCACCCCATTCCATTTTGAATATTTGGTAAACGGCATAACGATAGCTATCTTTCGGCAATCTGTGACAAATGATGCTTCAAATGTTTCAGGTAATCTTCGATGATATAAGCGAGCGATAATTTTCGCTCATCGGATGTGAGCCAGATGTTTTCCAGTTTGGTTCGATCAACTTTTTCTATGATGTGCAGCAGGTGAAGGTTGTAAAGCCGCCAGAATGCCAATAAAAATTCCCAGCTTTCGTTTTGATAATCGTTGATGCGGACGAAATCGTCTTGTTGATAAAAAGGGAATTCGATGGCATCAAAAATTTGCAGACGAACAATGCGTTGGTGATTATTGGATGCTGAGTCAAGCAAATGACCGATGAGTTCTTTGATTGACCATTGATCGGCTTCGGGTTTGGCGGCGGCTTGCGCTTCATCAATTTTTCGCAACCCTTCATAAGCCTGCGAAATGGTGTTTCTGAAATCGTTGATAAATTCAGGTGTCATTGCATACCTTGTTATGTAACTCTAAATTTCAATTTCCATTGATTTCTATTAAATCCTCGCCTCCTTCTAAAAGCTCAATGGCTGTTTCTAAATGCTTTTCTAAAATTTCTTTCAACCTTGCGTTTGATGTATTTCCACAAGTGAGCCAAATAACTTTTGGAGGCGAACCTAATTCATTAATCAATCTCAAAAAATCACTATCTTTAGTGATAATCAATGCCTTGGAATTCTTGGCTTCAAGAAATATTTGGCGACCAGTTGAATCGCGCAGACCCAAATCCCGCAATGCGTATGCTGTAATTCCAAATCGCAAGCGAAGCCAGTTAGCAATGGCAGGCGATAATTGTGCATCAACCCAAATTGTCATGCTGCAATAATTGGATGATCAATTTTTTGGGAGGCATAATGCAATGCCGCTTTCAAATCATCAGCTTCAAGGTCAGGCATTTCTGCAAGGATTTCATCTGCACTTAGCCCTGCAGCAAACAAATCCAATATATCAATCACACGGATTCGCATCCCGCGAATACAAGGTCGCCCTCCGCATTGCTCGGGATTTATGGTTATCCGCTCAAGTAAATTTGTCATCCTTTTTCTCCGAAACTTGTTAATTCTTTGGAAAAATTCTACTCCATAAACCCTGAATCCTGAATCCTAATTGATTCTTCTTGACCGGTTGAACGGTTCATAATTTTGTGAGCGGGTTTCTTTTTTAACCGCGCGATAGCCGCGTTCTTCGCTCCGGGAAATTTTCTTTTGCGCATGTAAGCCTTCAAGGATTAACTCGCACACCGCAACCGTCACGTCTTTGTTGGTTGCCATACCGGATTGTGTAGCAGCATTGATTAAACCGGAAATTCTGCGAAGCCCCGATAAACAGAGTTCCGTGCTGTCTGTATCGCCAACCCTAAGCGCCCCGCCATCGTTGAACCAGGCAATGATTTCGCTGCAATCGATGTGGTCGAAATAGGTTTCAAAAGTTTTGCCGACGGCGTTTTTAATCAACTCGCGAGCAATGTTGGCTGCGCCTTTTTGTTCGCCTTCATATTCGAGTTCGAGTTTGCCGGTGATTGCCGGTAAAGCCGCGAAAATATCGCTGATGCGGGGGACGATTTTTTCTTCGCGATTGATGAGCGCGCGCCGCTCGGCATTGGAAATGACATTTTCCATCACCGAGATTGACAGGCGTTGACTCACCCCTGAGCGTTTATCAACGCGCTGGTCTTTGCGCGCTTCAAATGCGATTTGTTCAATTGTGCGTGAGATAAATTCCGGCAGGTGAATTCTCTCGTCGCGATGCGTCCAGGCTTCCTGCCGGGTGATTTCCATACCTTCTTCAACTGTCACCGGGTAATGCGTAACGATTTCGGAACCGATGCGATCTTTGAGCGGTGTGATGATTTTGCCGCGTGCTGTGTAATCTTCGGGGTTAGCGGAAAACACCAGCATTACATCGAGCGGCAAACGAATCGGGTAGCCTTTAATTTGAATATCGCCTTCCTGCATGATGTTGAATAGTCCGACCTGCACTTTGCCGGCGAGGTCTGGCAATTCATTGATGGCGAATAATCCGCGATTGGCGCGCGGCAATAAGCCGTAATGAATCGTCAGTTCATCAGAGAGCAAATGCCCGCCGCGTGCCGCTTTAATCGGGTCGAGGTCGCCGATTAAATCCGCGATGGTGACATCCGGGGTTGCCAGCTTTTCAACATAACGGGCATCTCTATCCAACCAGACAATCGGCGTATCATCACCCAGCGAATTAACAATGGTTTTTCCATATTTGCTGATTGGCGAAAATGGATTGTCATTGATTTCACTGCCTTCAATTGCCGGGATACGGTCATCCAGCAGGTTCGTCAGTTCGCGCAGAATGCGGCTTTTGGCTTGTCCGCGAAGACCCAGCAAAATGAAATTATGACGTGAAAGAATGGCATTGATGATTTGCGGAACGACAGTGTCGTCATAACCGACAATTCCCGGAAAAATGGGTTCGCTGCCTCGCAGTTTGATGATTAAATTTTGGCGCATCTCATCTTTTACCGAGCGGTGCCGGTAAAGATTGACGAGGGAAGGTTGTTGTTTTAATTCTCCGAGGGTTGCAGGCAATGTCATTTGATTTAACCTCAAATAAAAATCGACTGGGAATAATACTCACAAAAGTTATAACTTCGTAAAGACAGCCTGTAAACCCGCTGGATGAAGGCGCTCAGGAATGACATACAGAAATCCCTCCGCTATACTGCTGCTGCCACAACCTTATTTATGATTTTTCGGGAAAAAATTTTAACCGCTTTAGAAAATTCCGTCGGTCAATTTGTGCTCTATCAACGGGAATTGAATGAGCAAATTGCCACCTATCGGGCAGCACTCGAAAATCTGGTTGGAATGAATAAGGAAACCATCACGGAATTGCTGGCGGAAACCAATAGACCATCGGGAGCCATCCCAACCGAAGAGTTTTATTCCGCCGAATCAATGGTGCTTGCTTTTGAAAAATCATTTGCTAACCGGGAAGAAGCGCGGGAATGGGCTTATGTTACGTTGTTGAATCACACAACCTTCGCAGCCGATGGCAGTCAATTAATGCCCACCAAAGATTTTTCAATACCGCTTGCGGCTGTACAAACCGGCTGGTTTGAAAATCCGCATCGAACCGAAGGCACATACATCAAAGACACGACCTTTGAGATTTTATCGCCCGATGAAGTGATGGTGAGAACCGCAGGCGATATAGAGGCATCCTTTCAAGCCGTGCAACAACGCCGCTATGCCTTGGAAATCGAAGCGATTAAAAAATTCATGACGAAAACCTTGGAAAGTGGTTTTGACGCGACCCAACCGCCGGTGGTTTTTTTTGATAATTTATTGGTCATCTCTTTTGCTGAATTGTTGCCCGAATCGCAACGCGATTTTTATGTGAATGAAATCATCGCGTTACTCGATAAATCCAAAGAAACCGGCATTCCGGTCATCGGTTACATTGACACGAGTATGGCGCGTGACCTGGTGAATTTGTTAATCACAATTTTTCCCGACTTAAATGAATCGCCGAAATTGCAGGACGCAGCGCTTTTAACCCGGCAGATGAAATGGGGTGATCGAACGCCTTTGTTTCGCTGCGCCAGAGCCGGGATTCTCGAACAGTATGGTGAAACCTGGCGACGAGACCTTGGATTTGTTTACTTGAAAACCACTGCTGATGCTCCACCCTCAAGAATCGATGTGCCAATGTGGGTTTATGAAAAAGGGTTGCTGGAATATGTGTTGAATATCATTAGAGGTGAAGTGATTGTGGGAAACGGTTATCCCTATGTCATCGAAGCGGCGGACGCGACAGCGGTCATCACCCAGCAAGACCGTGAGAGGTTTTATGCGATTTTTCAAGAGTTCGCCGAACGCAACGGATTTCAATTCACCCGCGCGCGAAAAGCCATCAGCAAATCACAACGGCGTTAAAAATAATTTGTCTTGCAGCCAGTCGGTTATCAAATATAATCGTGTCGTTGTACCGATTATCCGATTTATCTTCCATTGCCCCTGAATCAAAAAAAACAGAAAGACTAAACTTTCAATTTATCGCCTAAATCTTAGCGACTTTCTGCAACTAAAAAGTTCTTAAAACCTGAAACAGGTTTGCACGAACGCCTCATCGGAGTGAACCATGATAAACCTCACCTGCTGCAAACGGATTCGATTATTCAGCAAATACTTATTGGTCGGTTTTTTATTGTGCGGTTTCCCGCTTCAAGCATTCAGCCAGGAAGGCGCGGAAAAAAAGGAACGTCCGAAAGGGAACGCAACCATTCAGGTTGATGTCAAAAAGAACGGCAATTACCAAATTCATTTTAGTGTTTGGGTATTTGATGCCATAACCGAAGAGCAAAAACAAGCGATTCAGGATGCTACGGGAGTTCAACTTAAAGAGGGCAATCGTCCTTATTTTGACGATGAAGACTATACTGACGAAGAGTTGGAAGCGTTGGATGAAGCGGGTTTAGAAGAAAGCGAAAATGGGCAACCCCCGACCGATGATAGTAAAAAGGGCAAGATTTATTACTTAAGCGGTAGCGCGAAGCGAGCCTTTTCACAAGAAGGCTATTTAATAAAAGGCGAACTGGAATTTTCGGCGTTGCAAAAAGTTCTTGCCGGGATGGGCATTCAAAACCTTTCGGTTGGCGTCACCCACCCCGAAACCGATTACACAGATTGTACACGGGATGAGTATCGGGAACACCCACTGTTGGTTCCCGACGGGCAGCATTATTACCTACTGTCAACCGCCGGCGATGATGTACCAATGAAAACCATCTCAATAGCTTTCGGGTATCCGACGATCTGGATTGTCAAACGTTGCCTCGCACTGGGCTTGCTGTTTTTTTTACCCATACTGTTTGTGATATGGAAACGGCGAGCCATTTTGCGTTCGGGGTGCGAAGCGATGGCGGCGCGTTACGCGGCATTTCACATCATCAACGCATTATCATTCACTTATCCGTTCGTCTGGTGGATTGGCGGTTCATTAATTGGCTTTCGCGCTCTCTGGGCATTCTTTGCCAGTCGTAGCGCACCGGTCAATATGGTTTGGTATTTTATGCTCTATCTTCTGCCGCCGACCACTTGTATTTTGATTTGCAAAGCGGCGCTCAATCGGTTTCTGGAAACCGAAGAAGCAAGCCCGAATAAAGAAGGCAAACTGAAAAAGTTTATCAGAGAGAGCCTTGCCATGACCTTTGGCACTTTGTTGCCGCTGGTTTTGTTGTTTGCGGGAATCGGCGAAATCGTTGCGGGAAACTGGAAAACTGCCATTGCTTATTTTGCGATTGGGCATTTTTTCAAAATCGCAACGAAACCATTGCAAGGGAAAGGTGATAGCCCGGAAGCTCACTCGTTGATTGTTGCGCCGCTCAGAGACAGGATTTATGAAATTGCCATGCGGGCAGGGGTCAATTTGAAAGAAGTTTATGTGGTTCCCGAACAAAAAAATAAAACGGCGAATGCCTGCGCCACGATAAATAACACCGTCTTTTTGAATGAGTTTTTATTAAAGCGACTCAGTAAACGCGAAGTGGATGCGGTGGTGGGACACGAAATCGGCCATTTGCGATTGCATCATCCGCGCATCCTAACCATCATCTGGCTTGCCACCATTCTGATTCCCATGTTCTTATTGCCGATATTGATAACCGCTGTTACTTCTTTTGCCGTCACTTCTCCGCAACTTTATCTGGCGATTTATTCGATTCAGCGTTCGGATTTAGCGGTTCCCATCTGTATGGCGATAGGTTCATTGCTGGTTTTGATGGTCTCGCGGCGAATGGAATATTCCGCCGATGCTTTTGCAGCAACCGTAACCGGCGACCCGGAAGCGATGATAACCGGATTAGTAAAGTTATCGCGGTTAAGTTTATTACCGATGAATTGGAGCAAGGCAGATGAAAATTTGTTGACTCACCCGTCCAGTATGCAACGCATCAATGCGCTTGCGAAAAATTATATGATTTCGCAGGAGCGTGTGGACGCGCTGCTCAATGTTCCTGACGAAGCCGATGAAATGTATTCGATGACGGCAACCGTTGCATCAAGTAACCAGGCTTTAACGGCTGATGCAAAATCCGCATCGCCGGTGCAGCAATTTGTTAAACCCTCAGGCGCGACCAAGAAAAAACCGCTACCGGTATTCAACTTACCTTTGCAAAAAGCGTTTATCGGTTTGGTCGGTGGCTACATCGTGGCGGCATTTTTTCTACACAAACAATTGATGCAATATCACATTCCCAAACCGTTATTCGCAATGGCGACCGGCGTCGTGGTTTTCCTCTGGTCGTGTTATTCGTTTAAGCAAAAACTAGGGAAAGGTTCGCCGACGCATATCAAAATCATTCAGACGCAGGCAGCGGATTTTCCCGGTTTGGATTTAGCGGAATATGAGCGGTACACGGCGGAATTGACTGCATTGGGGTTTGAGTTTTGTCAGGATTATTCGACCGAAAATGATGTTGAAATGACACTCAAAGGGGTCGGTCGACTATTCATTCATCCAACCGAAAGATGTTATGCAGAGGTGGTGCAATGTGCTTCGCAGGGTTTGAGTGTGACACCGGTCTATTGCTCTATATCCAGTCTGGTCGGCACTGATTGGACTATGACGACATCGAATATGGAGCCGAACGGGGTGATATGCGCGCGACGCATGCCGCGAAGAATTGGCGAGTGCAAACCCGATTCGGGAGTTGAAGAACTTTTTGACGCTCATATAAATTTCCGCGAGGAAGCTGTTGCTTATCTTGGGAACGGGGTGGTCTTTGAAAATTCGATGGAAAGTTATTTTCAATCGGTGATTCAACGGCACCACGAATCCAGAGCATTCATTGCCCGGAGAAACCCGGTTGCTTACCTATACGATATTCATCGTTATGACCGCAGACCGATATTCAAATGGATGGGGGAACTCTCATCAAACGTTTACAGGGAAAGAAAATTACCTCAACCAATTTACAAAAAGGCATAGCGGGTGAGGCTTCAGCGAGATAACGGCGTTGAGTTTTGGGTTAATCAGAAAGTAGAATGCTGATTTAGTAAAACTCTAATTCGGATTAACCCAAGACAAATGAAGATAGCAAAAATTGTAAAGTCAAATTCCCACGTTGATTATGTTGCGCGGGTATTGGATGGCTTGGAATCCGCTGTGCCTCCAGAGGTTGAAGATTACCATTTTGCCCGTTTCGTTTTTATACCCAGCGAACATTCGACGACCTACGGGTTGATTTATAATTCGCAATTGGTGAATCCCGAATTCGGCAGGCTCGGGCCGCGGCTTTCCGGGTCGCTTAATATGAACGCGGTATTCAGCCCGGATTTATTGAATGAACAAGGGGTGCTGATTGGCATTTTGCTCATCGGCTGGGTAGATGAAAACGGCGAAATCAAACAAGGCATACCGCGTTCGGTGGTGCCGGTTAATTCAGAAGTCTTCACCATGAGCGACGCCGATATTAAATCCTTTCACTGCGGACGCGAAGATAAACTGGTGTTGCACTACTATTCGCAAGTGATCACGCATGGGCGACAATTCGCGCCGCAACTTCTTCTTGCGGTGCTAGATAAACTCGAAGAATTATTTAGCGAGACCTCGCTAGCCGAGATTCGTCTACTGCGCCGCACTTTAACCTGGCAACAGGTTTTTCAAAATAAGTCGTTATAGATTAAAATTCCTTGCACTTTTATAAACATATGATCGAAATTGACGGAGCATCTTTAACCCTTGAACAAACTGAACTGGTTGCCGACGGAGCCGATGTAAGGCTTGCGCCATCGGCTCGCCCGCGTATTGACCGGGCGCGTAAATTTGTCGAAGACATTGTCTCTCGTGGCGATGTGGTTTATGGCATCAACACGGGTTTTGGCAAACTAGCGGATGTTTCCATCCCTGCTGATAAACTTCGCGAATTACAAATCAATCTCGTCCGTTCGCATTGTTGCGGCGTTGGTGAACCGCTCAGTGAACGAATTGTTCGCGCCATGATGCTGCATCGCGCCAATGTTTTAGCCAAAGGTTTTTCAGGTTGTCGTGCCTTGGTTATTGATACCATTTTGCAAATGCTGAATGCCGGAATCCACCCTATTGTTCCATCGCGAGGTTCGGTTGGTGCCTCCGGCGACCTTGCCCCGCTTGCCCATCTCGCTATCGTGGTCATCGGTGAAGGGGAAGTCATCTATCAAGGAAAGAGAATGGCTGCGCGTGAGGCGCTTTTTGCGGCTGGCATTCAACCGCTCACGCTCGAAGCGAAAGAAGGGATTGCCCTTTTAAATGGCACCCAAGCCATGACAGCAGTAGGTTCATTGGCATTGCTTGCCGCCGAAAGACTAACGGATGCTGCGGATGTGACCGGCGCATTATCGCTTGAAGCCTTAAAGGGAACGCCGGTGGCGTTTGATTATAAAATTCAAGCGGTTCGTCCACATCCGGGACAGATGAATAGTGCCAGGCGGTTACGCGAATTGGTTGAAGGAAGCGAGATTCGCGAATCGCACCGTGACAAACACGTTGATCCGCGAGTTCAGGATGCGTATTCATTGCGTTGTATGCCACAGGTTCACGGCGCAGTTCGCGATGCCATCAATCACGCGCGACGGATTTTGGAAATTGAAATCAATAGCGCCACCGATAATCCTTTAATTTTTGCGGAATCCGAAGAAGTGATTTCCGGCGGAAATTTTCATGGCGAACCAATTGCCTTGACCTTGGATTATGCGGCAGTGGCAGTGGCGGATTTGGGAACCATTGCCGAACGCCGGGTTGAGCGTCTGGTTAATCCGGATCTTTCGGGGCTACCGGCATTTTTAACACCGAAAGCCGGAACCAATTCGGGGATGATGATTGCGCAGGTTGCAGCCGTTTCACTGATTGCCGAAAATAATGTCCTGGCGCATCCCGCATCAGTGACCAACCTTCCGACTTCGGCAAACAAAGAAGACCACGTCAGCATGGGTATGACTTCGGCTTTAAAGTTCGCTCATATCGTTAAGAATGTTGAAACCATTTTGGCTATTGAACTATTGTGTGCCGCCCAAGGGTTGGAATTTTTGCGCCCCTTAAAGACCAGCCCCAAACTCGAAAATGTGGTTTCTCAAGCGCGTAAAATTGTGCCCTTTATTGAAAAAGATTGTGTGTTGGCTGATTATATTGAATCTCTAAAACCACTGATCCAGAAATTGAATGGTGATGTAGATAATCTTTAAAAAACCATAGGTTCATCACCTTACCGATAAGTTCAGATTTTGAAGATTTAAAATTATTTGAGGAAATTTATGAAGCGTTAAATAGGCTGAGGAATAAAATTCTAGTCTGTTGCCCCTTGTCTTGGGGGCAAGAAAGTGATGATCACCTTAAAGCATTGAGCGGCTGCTAATCATCATCAGGGAGCAACAGACTACAAATCGGTTTAACCAAACAAAATAATCATTGAATGGTAAACACAGAGAAGAGAATAAAGCCCGACAGCCGTTTGGATGCCGATTCTCGCGGCTTTTTTATGAGAAAAACGATAAAAGACGTACATGCAAAAGGTGGTTATCGCCATTTTAACGAAGAAAAAAAGCAGCGCGCTTCGTTCAATCAGCGATTCCATCAACGGATTGCCTTCGGCTGCAACCCCGCGACCAATGTGCTGCATGGTGGCAACGGCATCATAACCGGACATGATGATAACCAGAATGACATAGAAGAAAAGTCTGCGATCTAAAAATAGTTCTCTTGTGGGGGTCATAACATTTACCTCTTCAACTCAATTTTTTGTAACGCAATCGCTGTGATGAGGTTTCCAAAATATTTTCGATTTCAATGCTATCCGATGTAAAGATACTATTAAAAAAACGTAGAATCAATTCCCTATAAGGGTGATTTTTTTCATGAAACGGGGTCTTAAATATGCACGACAGAAAAAAAGTGAGCGCGCCACGCGGCAGCCGGATCAGTTGTAAGGGATGGCACCAGGAAGCGGCACTGAGAATGCTCATGAATAATCTCGACCAGGAGGTAGCCGAACGCCCTGATGATTTAATTGTTTATGGCGGTGTCGGGAAAGCGGCGCGTAACTGGCAGGCATTTGATGCCATCGTTCAATCACTTCGTGAACTGGAAAATGATGAAACCTTGCTGGTTCAATCGGGTAAACCCGTAGGTATTTTTCGTACCCATGAATATGCGCCGAGAGTGTTGCTGGCGAATTCCAATCTGGTTGGACAGTGGTCGAATTGGGATGAATTTCATCGACTCGAAAAATTGGGTTTGATGATGTACGGGCAGATGACTGCCGGGAGTTGGATTTATATCGGCAGTCAGGGCATCGTTCAGGGGACGTTTGAAACTTTCGCGGCGTCGGGAAAAAAACATTTCAATGGGTCGCTAAAAAATAAATTGATTGTTTCGGGTGGCATGGGCGGGATGGGTGGCGCTCAACCGCTAGCGGCTACGATGAACGGAGCGCGGTTTTTAGGAATCGACGTTGACCCGCAGAGAATTGAAAAAAGATTGAAAACCGGTTATTGCGATTTGATTGCTTATTCATTGGATGAAGCATTGAATCTGTTAAATGATGCCGAAAGTCGTGAAGAAGCCATCTCGGTCGGCTTGGTTGGCAATTGCGCTGACATCTTACCGGAATTGGTGCGGCGCAATATCGTGCCCGATATTTTGACAGACCAGACCAGCGCCCACGATGCGCTGAATGGCTATGTTCCCAATGGGCTGGCGCTTGAAGATGCCGAAGAACTCAGGAATTCCGACCCGGATGAGTATATCCGCCGTTCGATGAATGCGATGGGTGAACACGTCCGCGCTATGCTTGAATTACAAAAGCTGGGGGCGATAACTTTCGATTACGGCAACAATATCCGCACTCAGGCAAAACAGGTTGGCGTTGAAAATGCTTATGACATTCCGGGCTTTGTGCCTGAATATATTCGTCCGCTTTTTTGTGAAGGTAGAGGTCCATTTCGTTGGGCGGCGCTTTCAGGCAATCCCAAAGATATAGAAATCACCGACAATCTCGCGCTTGAACTCTTCCCCGATGATGAAGTGTTGGCAAGGTGGTTACGCCTGGCGCGCGAGCGCGTCAAATTTCAAGGATTGCCGGCGCGTATCTGCTGGCTAGGCTATGGTGAACGCGCGGAATTCGGAGAAGCGATAAATGATTTAGTAAAAACCGGCAAAATCGAAGCCCCTGTGGTGATCGGTCGTGATCATTTAGATACCGGTTCGGTCGCCTCACCTTTCCGCGAAACCGAAGCGATGTTGGATGGTTCGGATGCCATCGCTGATTGGCCGCTTTTAAATGCTTTGTTGAATACCGCATCCGGGGCGAGTTGGGTTTCGATTCATAACGGCGGCGGGGTTGGCATCGGGTATTCCCTACATGCAGGGCAAGTGAGCGTAGCCGACGGCACCGCAGATGGCGCAAAGCGATTGAACCGGGTTTTAACCAATGACCCGGGGATTGGTGTGGCGCGTCATGTAGACGCCGGATACGAAGACGCAAAGAAAACCGCCCAGGAAAAGGGCATAAAAATTCCAATGATAGAGCGCACAAAGTAGCCGGTTTTCTATTTGAAAAGATGATGAAACTTCGATTAAGCAAATTGATTTCTATAACCTCATTGTTGGTTTTAGTGAGTCAGTTTTCGATAATGGTTTCTGGACAAAACGGCAATTGGACGGGTTGGCGAGGGAATGATGGTA
Source organism: Acidobacteriota bacterium (assembly GCA_040754075.1). NCBI lineage: Bacteria > Pseudomonadati > Acidobacteriota > Acidobacteriota bacterium. The sequence continues at coordinate 7,294 of JBFMDH010000041.1, read as the reverse complement.
GTGGTATATCAACCGAAACCAATCTGCCGACAGAATGGAATGCGACAAAAAACATCGCTTGGAGAACGGCAATTAAAGGGCGCGGACATTCATCGCCAATCGTCTGGGGCAACCGTATTTTTTTAACGACCTCTATCGAAGGGCAAATCATTCCGGGTGCCGAAGCCATTCGCCACATTCATAAAGGGCAAGAATACCGTCATCCCGATAGTGTTGGCGCTGACCATAGTCATGCGATCAAACTGATTTGTCTCGATAGCGAATCAGGAAAAGTCATCTGGGATAAAACGGTTCACGAAGGTAGAGTTCTCGATAATCGCCATCGGAAAAATACCTATGCCTCGACCACTCCGGTTACTGATGGGAAATTTGTGTACCTGTCATTAGAGGCTGAAGGGCTATTTTGTTATGACTTTGAAGGAAAACGTGTGTGGAAAACCGCTTTTGGAAACATTGCCAAAGGCGGTCTGGGACCTGGGACTTCACCGGTTTTGTTTGAAAACCTTGTGATTCTTCAATGTGACCAGGAATACGGGGAGACTTCATTTCTTGCCGCTTTTGATAAACAAACCGGCAAGCCAATCTGGCGAGTGCAGCGAACCCATCGTAGAAGTTGGGCGACACCTTTAATCATTAAAGTTGAAAATCACTTTGAACTGGTGACCAGTGGCGCGGAAAGTGTGATCGCTTATGACCCGGCGACGGGTAAAGAAATATGGCGCGCACCGGGTGTTGAAAGCAATGCCATTCCCAGTCCGGTCACGGGTCACAATATGGTTTATGTTTCGGCAGGCAGCGAAGCCAAACGCGCCCTTGCGATTCGGTTGGGCGGAAAAGGCGATTTAGCCAATACCCCAAATCTTGTCTGGCAATTCGATAAAGCAACCGCCTACGTTCCTTCGCCGATTCTCTATGGTGAATATTTATATCTGGTTACTGATACAGGAGTGCTCACCTGTCTTGAAGCCAAAACCGGAAAATTGATTTATCAGGCGAGGTTGCCGATTGCCGCTCAATTTACCGCATCATTAACCGCTTTTGATGAAAAGCTGTTAATGATTAGTGAAGATGGCGATGCGTTCATTTTAAAAGCCGGTGCCTCACCCCAGGTCATCAGTGTCAATTCTATTGATGAACCGGTTTATGCTTCACCGGCAATAGCCAATGGAAAACTTTTTTTGCGTGGGGAAAAAAATCTCTATTGCATCAAAAAGTTATCGGATAAATGAGAACGATAATCGAAAAACTTCGCGGTTACATTGACGAGGTTTTTCGCCGGTAAGCTTTCAAGAAGAAAATCGGGTCACCGATTTGCAAATCCTGATTATCGACGGGTCCTAAAACTTCACTCTCTTCATAATGGTCTTTAATCCATTGCATTAATCGTTGATTGTAATCGCGACCAAAACGGATTGGCCCGAATTCCGAAGTTGCGCGATTGGCAATCAAGATTAGTTTGGTTTGAGTTTCGGCTAACCTTTTAATGGTTCGCTCCTCACCTTCGGCGTCCAGAAAACCCGGGGTAGTGATTTCTTCTCTCAATGGATTGGCGCGTCTGGTAAAGAAATTTAAAGAAGTTCCTTCAGGCATCACCGCCACATAATCATTTTCATCGGATTCGCGGTTGATATATTCGATGGCTTTATCAAAGGCGATTCCCAAATCGTTGACGGCGACAATGGTTCCGCGTTCAGTAATAATCGGATAGGTATTTTTCTGCCGGTAGCGATACGCCAATAAAAATGAGGTCAGAATCGCATCACTCAAAATCAAGGCTATGGTGATATTGCGGGCGATTATTCGGGTTTTGGGATTCTTGATTAATCCGGGCAGTTGATATGCCAGAATATAGGTAAATAAGATTACCGAAACCGGAAGTAGATAGGAACTGTAAGCTCCGCCACTGCGCACCCGTAAAATGACACGCGATAAACTGATGAGCGCATACCCGGAGAAGAGGATAACAATTAAGGTGTGCTGGTGGGCAAAACCTCTGGCGGAAATTTCTTTCAGATAACCTTTAATGATGATGACCATCGACCCGATTAAGAGAATGGGCATCGCTAAATAGGGTCCGTTATCCCATTGCATGATGCCGGTAAATGACAGCGTAAAAATAACCGTTATTGATAAAAATAGGAGTCCCCACAGATAGATGATTTGAACCTGTCCGGCATCTGCGAGCGGGATATTTGCCGAGGCGCTCTGTTTATCCTTTTTATAGGTTATCAATTGACTGACGATGACGATGGCAACAGCTAAAAAGGCTAAACGCAACAACGAACCGATGATTGAAATAATTGAATCCAGTGGTTTATCCAGCCCCGACATGCGCCGGTTAAAATAGACCAACTCCGGCGGAACATGTTGAAAAAAGATGAAATTTTCATTCGAGACAACCTGCCAACCTACCTGGGCAATAAAAAATCCATAAACCCCTGAGATGATGAGTAAGGCTGGGAAAAAAAAGCAGGCGATTGATTTTAGCGATTTATTCAAATTGGGATAATTCAGTATTCCCCCGGCAATGATACCTGTGGCGACGGCAGCAATCCCCATTTCGGTTTTTGCCAACAGCGTAAACCCTGCAAACACCCCGGCTAAAAATAACCAGACGAGGTGGTTTGAAAAAAATCTGCGGGTCAGGATTGATTGATGTTTTTCAGATTCCTTGGTTGGGGCAGTGGTTTTCACCGCATTTACCAGGAAAAAAAGTGAAATTAATCCCAGGGCGCAAGCGTGCAGTGCTCCGTAGGAGTAAGGCAAAAAATAATTTCCCGCCTGTTTAAACCCGCATAACCACATAATCGCCAGCGTGGAAGCCAAAGCCGCAATCCGACTCATGATTTGACGCGAGAGCCAGTAACTCAAAAATATAATAATTAAAGCCGTAATGATTCCCGATGTGTAAAGCACATTCAGCGACGGTGAAAAGATTTTAAACAGTAATGCATTCAGATAAGGCGAGAAAGGTCCGTAGATATGCCGGATATCTGAATAGAGCATTTGCCCTTCGGCAATGCGCAACGGTTGATTCATCTCTCGTCCACAGTCTACGAGCGGGTTGCCCCAACGTTGCCAGGAAAAGGTTAATCCAAAGACAAAAGAAGCAACGATAAATAAAAGATATGGAATCTCGCGTTTGTTAGTTGGCGTGGTCACTGCGAAGGGCGATTATAGGTGATGATGGACAATACTGACAACAAGCGACCGAAATCGCCCTTATAAATAATTTTCTTTTACCAATTGTTCCCGTTTAAATCCGTGATAGGCGCGATAGGCGAGCGAATAGAACCACAGCGATTTCAATTCGTGAGCATGGCGGTATAAATCAAGTCCGAGATGCAATCCATAACCAACAAAAAAGCCAATAAAAAAGGGCGATTTTATCGAAAATAGCAGGACAGTGAAGAGCAACAGGAATTCGTATCCATGAAAAATTAACGGCAGCCGTAATAATTTTCTTCTGCGCAAAAATTTGATGTAGAGAGTTTTTAAACTGAATTGTTTGGGTGACATCTCAGGAATCTTTTTCATATGTGGTGAGTGGCGTTTGATTGACCACAATTGATCCACAATATGATCGGCATCGATTAAAAATCCACCAACCAGTGCGCCTGCAATTGATGTCCAGGAACCACTCAAAAGGTAAAGCCCACTACCGGTCAATAGCGATGTCCAAAAATGATGTTTAGCTTTCATTGGGGTTAAAGGTCAGGAAAAACTTCATCGAAACTATAAATCATCGGGTGATGGTTAAAAGTGAAAACCGGAGAGTTTCCCGGACGAACTGAACAACTTGTTGGTAATCCACTTGCTCTTGCGGCATCAAGTTCTTCAATCACATCGGAAATGAACAGAAGCCTATCAGGGGGAACTTTTAAACTCCGGAGGATTTGTTGGTAACTCGCTGTCGCCTTTTTCCCGCCGACAGCGGTGTCGAAATAATTTGATATATATCGAGTCAAATCGCCGTACCGAGTATGTGAAAAAATTAATTTTTGAGCGAGCACACTTCCTGATGAATAAATGCAGATGGCTTTCGATTGGCTGTGCCAGCGTTGAAAAGCAACTGGAACATCGGCAAACACCTCGCCGGTTAACTCGCCGTTTCGGTAGCCGGCTTCCCAGATTTTTCCCTGCAAAGATTTCAACGCCGGGGATTTTCTATCTCTGTCCATCAACCAAATAAGATAACGAAACACTGAGTCAATCGCATAACTCTGATTTTCAAGATGAATTTCCGGAGGGGCAAGGTTTTCATTGGTGTCATTCAGTTGTTCCTGATGCAACCGCTTCAGGTCGTCTTGAATTTCAGGGTTCAGAATATTCTGCTCAAGATAGGATTTAAAATGCTTTCGAGCGAAAGGGAAAAGGGTTTGATAGACAAAATCAACCGGTGTCGTCGTGCCTTCAATGTCCAGAAGAATGGTATTGATGGATTGACTAAAGGTTTCGCGGTTCATCAATCAACTCGCATTCGGGATGGGTAGATACGCGACGCCGAAACAGACCGGTTCGTATCTGGCATCGATTCCGCTCTCGGTATAATTGGGTGTCCACCCGGACGGGTCTTGAAATAAACGGATGGCGCGAATTTCTCGTTCGGCGCAAAGGTTGAACCAATGCAAAGTGCCTCTGGGCACGCGAAGCAAATCTCCAGCCTCGACTTCGATTGCCACCACCGGCGCATCCTGCGGTCTGATGTGGAATAAACCTCGACCATGAATGATAAACCGCACTTCATCTTCATCATGCCAATGTTCGCGATTGAATTTCGCAAGCATCGCTTCAATGCCCGGTGTTTGCGGGGTGATGTTAATGACATCAGCCGTGACATAACCGCCTCTGACTTTCAGATTTTCAATTTCGGCTTCATAAGCGGAAAGTATCTCATCATTGGTTGGGTTTTCAGGAAGCGGATGATTCGGTGTCCATTGTTCAAATTCAATTCCGACGGTTGCCAGATATTCTTTGATTTCCAAAACCTCATTAATCGTCAGGTTATTTTCCGGAATCGTTAATATTGCCATAACCGTTTGCCTCCTTTATTGCTGACTTCTGCCCTTAACTTCAAATAAAAATTCAAAGATTTCAATATGGCGTTTGGCTTCCGCCAGATTATTTCCCCAGGTGTAAAGCCCATGTTGGTGCAACAGAACACCATGACAGGCAGGATGTTCAATTAAAGTTTTTTCCAACGTATCAGCTAACTCAGAGTAGTTTTGCGAATTTTCAATTATCGGCAACCATTCTTCATGCTCATGGGTGGTGACGCCACTTAACCCTTTTAACATTTCAAATCCCTCGAATTTGATGCCTCGATTTTCTCGAAAAGTATTTGAAAGAATCGTGCTCCAAACGGAATGAGTATGTAAGACAGCTTTCGCATTTTTTAGCTCAACGATTTTCAGGTGTAAAGCGGTTTCAGCCGAAGGCGACCCGGTTCCCGAAATTACTTCACCCTCGGAATTGATAACTAAAAATTTGTTCACATCTAAATCGCCTTTATCAACGCCGCTTGCGGTAATCATTATCTCCAAAGGTTCATCGCATAAAACGGTGCTGAAATTACCGCTGGTTCCCAATACCCACCCACGCTTATAAAAATTGCGCCCGGTCTTCTCCAATAACTTGGCTAAGGTATTTTTTTCGAGAACCGACATTCTATCCAAAAGCCGGTTTTTCAGTTTGTTATTTTTGGTCATAGACAGGTCATTGATATGCTTTTCAAAAGCGATGCAATTTACCAATTCAAGAAGCGATTGTATGATTAACATTCTTAAATCCGCAAATAGACTTGTAATAAAAAATCGAGGTGAAAATGTCTGAACTCATAACCAAAAAATCCGATGACTTGTTTGAACGCGCTCAACATAAAATTCCCGGTGGGGTCAATAGCCCGGTTCGCGCCTTTCGCGCAGTCGGCAGAAAACCGGTCTTTATCAAAGACGCCGACGGGGCATTGGTGACAGATGTTGATGGCAATCGCTACATTGATTATGTAGGTTCCTGGGGTCCAATGATTCTGGGTCATTCGCATCCAGCGGTGATTGATGCCCTGCATGAAGCTTTAAGGCATGGCACCAGTTATGGTGCGCCGACGGAAATCGAAATTGAAATTGCCGAAATCATTTCTGAGGCATACCCGGCAATCGAAAAGGTTCGTCTGGTTAGTTCAGGAACCGAAGCGACGATGAGCGCGATTCGTCTGGCTCGTGGTTATACCGGACGCGATAAAATCATTAAATTTGAAGGCTGCTATCACGGTCATTCTGACAGCCTGTTGGTGAAAGCCGGTTCGGGATTGGCAACCTTTGGCACCCCGGATAGCGCAGGCGTTCCCGCAGATTTTGCCAGGCACACGATTGTTGCCCAATTTAATGATGAAGCGGAATTACGCGAAATATTTTCCGAGCAGGGAAATGAAATTGCCTGTGTGATTATTGAACCGATTGCCGGAAATATGGGCTGTGTCCCACCACGGCAAGGATACTTGAAAGCTGTCCGGGAAATTACCGCTCAATATGGGGCGCTGTTAATTTTTGATGAGGTGATGACCGGTTCCCGTGTGGCTTTTGGTGGCGCGCAGGCGCTTTATAACGTGAAACCCGATTTAACTTGTCTCGGAAAAATCATCGGTGGAGGACTGCCAGCCGCTGCCTTTGGCGGGAGAAATGAGATTATGGATTTTGTGGCTCCAACCGGCGGAGTTTATCAAGCCGGTACGCTTTCAGGAAATCCCTTAGCGGTTACGGCAGGTTTGGTCACTTTAAAATTATTGAAAGAGTTAAACCCTTACGATTTATTGGAACGACGAAGCGCACAACTTGAAGCGGGATTAAAAGATGCTGCAATGCAAGCGGGGATTGCGATGACCAGCAATCGTGTAGGTTCGATGATGACCGCCTTTTTCGCTAATGAACCGGTGGTTAATTGGAATACCGCGAAACTTGCCAATACCGAACTTTACGGGAAGTTTTTCCGTGCCATGCTCGAAGAAGGCGTTTACCTCGCGCCTTCGCAATTTGAATGTGCATTCATTTCAATTCAGCATTCAGAAACGTTGATTGAAAGAACCATTGAAGCCGCACAAAAAAGTTTTCAGGCGATATTAAAATAGCAGCGTCAGTTGCCTGAAAAAAATTGTTTGGATTTTTAATCGTTACTTAACCTGAGTATTGAGTTGAAAAAGTTGAAAGGGATGTTTTGAACCGTAGTTGATAAAATCATTTTGCCAAATTCAATTACGGAGGACATCCCTGATGCCATCTATGATACACCAATTGACCAC